>JAYVKT010000428.1:0-10482 GCA_043768195.1 Chitinophagaceae bacterium
GGTATGATACCGGCCGAAAATCCACCCCCTGTTGCGGCTACTGCTGCTTATATCAGTAAAGAATACAAAACAGTAGAAGAAACTACAGGTATTAAATTCGGAAAGGAATATCTCTGGCACATCCTCAACCCGGGTGAAAGTGACTGGTTTCCACATTCTGAAAAGGCTGCTGTTGCATTATCCATTTTCAAAGAATTATTTCCTGAACAACAGGTTGCTTTTGCAGCCGACCTCCAATACTCATTGCACTACGAAGGAAGGGATTTAACAGACAATGAAGCGTACCGGCACTTGCTGGAAAAATATAAAATTGATGCTGATGACTTTTATACCAAATTAAAAAGTGAAGAATATAAAGAGAAGGCCTTGTATGAGTTTTCGTTATGCAAGCAATTACAGGTAACCGGTTTTCCTGCTGTTTTGCTGCAAGCTGGTGAAACAAAATTCTACCTGGTAGCAAGGGGCTATACAACCTATCAGGATATGAAAGTTAGAATTGATAATATTCTCAAAGAAGTGAACACTGAAAATGCCGGATAAAAAAGATATTGAAACCCGTGACGACTTACTACGCCTGATGCAAGTGTTTTATAAAAAACTATTGGCTGACGATTCTATCAGTTACCTGTTTACCGATGTCGCTAAAGTAAATTTAGATCATCACTTCCCTGTTTTAGTTGATTTCTGGGACTCCGTTCTATTTCAATCAAGCACTTACCAGAAAAATGCTATGCAGCCACATCTTGCCCTTCATCAAAAATCGCCGCTGATGAGGCACCACTTTGAAACATGGCTCAGGTACTTTAAAGCTTCGGTTGATGAGTTATTTGCCGGAGATAATGCCTTTATTATCAAAGAAAAAGCTACCAGCATTTCCACCGTAATGCAAATAAAAGTCTTGCAGGTTTCCCGAAGCTGATATCTTATTGCTCCTGAAAAAAGGCTTTATCATTTTTTTCTTGTTTGCCTCCCAATGAGTTTGTACCTTATATTCTTAAAACTAATTTATGAAACGAATAACCTTAACTCTCTGTGCAGCTACCATGCTGCTTTTTGCCTGCAGCGATAAAAAGAAAACTGATGAAGGCAAAACTGAAAACACCAGTGCTACTGAAACCAAGCCAGATGAAAAAATGGACGCAAAAACAGATGTCCCTCCTGCACCTCCGATGGACAGTGCCGCAATGATGAAAGCATGGATGGATTTTGCAACACCCGGAGCCATGCATGAGTGGATGGCAAAAACCAATGGTACCTGGGAAGCTGAAGTAAGTCAATGGATGGATGCAGCTACTCCTCCCACAAAAGCAAAAGCAACTAATGTGCAAAGTTCTGCCTTTGGGGGTCGTTATGTAATTGGCAAATTTACTTCTACCATGATGGGCCAACCAATGGAAGGAATGAGTACCATGGGCTATGATAATGCTAAAAAAATGTTTACCAGCACCTGGATGGATAATATGGGCACCGGTATTGTACACATGAGTGGCACTTATGATGAAGCTACAAAAACACTGAATTTAAAAGGACATCAAACCGATCCGATGACAGGCAAAGACAGTGATATAAGAGAAGAAATGAAAATGATTGATGACAATACTTATACGATGGCTATGTATGGTGCAGGAATGGATGGAAAAGAAATGAAATTTATGGAGGGAACGTTTAAGCGAAAAAAATAGTCAATTTTTTTAAATATAAAACCCGGAACGAACATCCGGGTTTTTTATCTGCCGTTGTTTACAACAATAACTATTTTTCATTTATTTGCAGTGATTATTTTTTAAGCTGGCTTTTGTATAATCTTTCATAGGTAGTAATCCACTCGTCTGGAGTAATTTTTGAAGCCAGTTCGCCAATTAGTTTGTAAGGAATGTCTTCTGATTTTTTATACCGGACACAACTTTTACCCATATCTAATTTTTTCGGCGAGACTTTTGCATGGGCATCGGTAAACCATTTTAGTAACTTAGGGTCTGCATATATACCCATGTGGTAAAGGTTAATGGAGTTCTTCTGTGAGGCCATCCCCATAAATGGCAGAGGGTCTTTAGGATTGCAATGATAACCAGCCGGGTATTTTGAATGCGGCACACTCCAGCCCATCATACCATAGCCCATTCCTTCGCTAAAGCCTTTGGGTAAATTTTTCTTAATTACTTTACGCAGTTCGCTAATTGCTTTTTTCCTGTCTTCAGGCAGCTCTGCTATATAAGCATCAACAGTTGTTGCTTTTGATTGCATGATATTTATTTTTCTTATAAATCTATATATTTTTTTTGATTAGGCTGTATCACACTTTCTCAATTATCAGCAATCTCAAACTCTTCACAATCAATACGGATGTCCTCTATCAATAATTTTTGATCAAGTAAGTTACAAAACCGGGTTTTGTTTTTAGTAGTAAAGTGGCTGCAGTTATAGCAAGTCCGTTGTACACTGATTACTTCCAGCTTATTTAATTGTATAATCAGGTTGGATATATTTTGCCATAAAACCTTTTTTTCTGTTGTATCTGCCAGCGAAATAATTTCAGTCAGGGGGTTTGCGAAATTTTCTGTTTCCGAAACAAGCTTATTTCCCGAAGAAGTGAGTTGAATGGTGTAGCTTCTGCTATCATTAGCAAGAGCTGATTTTTTAACAAGCTTTTTTTCTTCCAGCACTTTTATGGCATCACTGATGGTTGGCTTTGTAAAATTGAATTCCTGTGCCAGGTAACTTATAGTTGCTTTATCTGATGTGTGATGGCGGATAAAAATGAGCAGTTGAATCTGAATAGGGCTAAGACTGTACTCTTTTGCCTTTTCCCAAAGCAATATCCTGAATACCTGCGACAGACGTTCAAGCCCCGCTACAATCTTATAATTAAGATTGGTATTTTGATTTGCTAAATTAAATACCGACACAGTTAGTTACAATTTTGCATTTCTATGATGTAGTATCCCTTTTGCTTGATTCCAGATTCCATTTCGGGTGTTGCTTTTTCAATATGGCAAAAGCGGCATTCTCTTGCTGTTAAAGACCGCCCTTCCTCATTTTTAGATTGTAAATATTCTTTACCAAAGGAATGAATAGTGTTTTCATCCTTTATATCTTCCGGTGCAAGTATGTCAAAATGCATAACTGCCCCATCTTTCTTTGTTACATAAGTATCCCAAACCGCTACTTTCATTTCTTGTTTTTTTACGTTAAAAGATATGAACAGTTCGCTTATTTTATAAAACGAACTGTTCAACAGGTTAATCAGCCTTTTACATCAGCCATTGATGCGCCAAAGTTGATGTGTAATACATTTCCGTTTGCCGTTACCAGGGCAGGAACAGATTTTACTCCTGCGGCTTCCGCTTCAGCAATTCTTGCTTTGTCGTTACCAAGATGTACCACTTCAACTGTTGAGGGTTTCACAAGGCTTAAAATGTCATGTTCGGCACTTACACATACCGGGCAGCCGGCATGATAGAAAATGGATTTACTCATTTTACAGCGATTTAATTTTTATGAACAATATTGTCGCTGCAAATATAGTAAGGAATCCTAACAATATATTGTTCTCTATTTCTCCAACACTCCTTTCAAATTAGTAAGGCCGGTGCTGAAATCATTGCCGATAGTTTTTTCCATATTCATAAAAAGCTTCATTACATTCATAGGATAATTCATACAACCTTCAAAACCCCAAATAACTTTTGATGAATCATTACCGGCTGGCACCACTGTCATAACTGATTTGGCAACTGACTTAAACGGTTTTTCAAACCGAATCTCATACTCAATTTTTTTTCCTTCTTCAATAGCTTTTATTTCCTGTTCACCCTTACCCACTTTTTTATTGCCTTCCCATGCACTTACAAAACCTACCGTAGCATCTGTACCACGGTATTCTTTTTTCATGTTTGGATCCATGCTGCCCCACTTACTGTAGTTGTCCTGATTTTTTAATTGTTTGATGTAATTAAAAACTTCGGCATTGGGTTTATTAATAACTATTTCCCTCGTAGCTTTCATACCTTTCGGAACAAAAAGTCCTCCAACTAATAAAGCGGCAATAATGCCGAGGATGATGTACAATACTATCATGATTTTTTGTTTTAGTTTATACGATTTCTATACTGTTTATATTCTTTATCCAATCCAATTATTGCTGCAAATATTTTTCTGGTATTGAATGCAAAGCAATCCTGTTCCCTTCTGTGTCAATAAAGACAGCCATAAAACCATATTCGGGACTTATCTCTTTTTTGGGTACTTCAATGCTGCCTCCGGCTGCTACTACCCTGTCTAAAAATTGTTGTACATCAGGATTACCATTCAGATAAATCAAGGGGCCGTCAGTAGCAGAAGGCTTATGATAACCACCGGTGTCAATAATGGTTCCGCCGACTCCCTTCATGGGATCATCAATCGGAAACATCCGCATTTTAACGCCGGGAAAATCCATGGGCTGCATTTTAATCTGAAAAACATCTTCATAAAATTTTTGCGCCCTTTCAATGTCGGTGGCCGGTATTTCAAACCAGCTAATTGCATTATCCATGTTGATTGTTTTTGGTTATTACTATTTATTTACAGATGATTTACCATGTTTTTCTTTCATGTGTTTGTAAGCTGTGCTTATAAGTTCTTTCAAAATTTTTGTATCTATATCAGCCAGTTTATTAAAATAAAGACAGCCGCCGCCGGTTTTATGCTTTCCTAATTTTTTTAAAAGAGTTGTGTATGCCGCAAAGCCCGGCATAATATATACAGTCATGTTTTGTTTTCTTGGCGAAAATCCTGTCATGAACCATTCTCCTCTTCTTCCGGTTGCAGGCGACTCATAAATATAATTTCCAAACCCGATGATGCTGGCGCCCCACATCTTTGGCTTTTCGCCGGTAATCTTTTTCATCATGTCCAGCAGTTCAGCCGTATCCTTCTGTTTGTCTTCAGTGCCAACAGTTTTTATAAAATCTTCTATGCTGGCATTATTCTCTTTCGTTTTAAGTACTGCTAATTTCTTCTTAGTTGCCATTGTTACAAGTTTATATCCTTTCCTTCTTTCAGTTTAGCTATTTGTCCCTCCAGTGTTTTCTTTGCCGCATCATTCGGCGCCTGCGGCAATGCTTTCTCTGCATGTTTGATAGCACTTTTAAAATCTCCTTTTGCGGAATAGACAAACATTAGCCCATTGTTAACTGCAAACACATCGCCAAATTTTGTTTTTCCTGCCATTATAATTTCAACAGCTTTATCATTCCTTTTTTGTGTTATCAATGCCCTGCCATACCCAACGTACTGATTGACTGTCGCCATAGTCAACGCTTCATTCATCACTGAATCAGCCTGAGTAAGCCGGTTCAGTTTTTCGTAGCCTGTTGCAAGGTTTCGTAAACTCACATAACTTTTCTGCCCCTGGAAACCAGTTACGGCTCTTTGTGCCCAGCCCAATGCTTCTTCCAGATTAATATTTTTATTAAAACAAAATGAAGAAGCCTGCAGCATATTGGTACTGTTAAATCCTTTTACACTTGTTACTTGTTCCCGCAACCGTGCTAGTACAATATTATCAACATCTACTTCCACCTTAAATGGAATAGAAAGATTTTCCCACTGCATGGCAATTACACAATGTTTTTCTTTATGCTCAATAAATTCATATTTGAGCCATTCCACACTTTTATCTAATGCTGCAGGTTTTACATCCACTCTCAATGCATCATATTTTTCATCATAATAAAAACTACCCCATGCTTCTGACTGGGTCGAAAAAATGAGTGTTGCCTTATCTGCACTCAATGCCATGTGCAGACCATAAGTGCCGGCTTTTAAATCCTTGCCTTCTACTTTTACATCATGCTCAAAAGTAATAGTGGTATTTTCATTGGCACCGGCCCGCCACGGAGCCGTGTTTTTATTGGTAATAAAACTATTGGTGTTAAACCCATACGGCACCAGGTTGCCATCGCCATAAATTTTTCCTTCCCGTTTGTTTACATCGGGGCGGCCATATTTTATTGTTATGGAAGTAATGCCAACTTCTTCACTAATCATGGCACGGGGGTTTCCGCCGCTTGGCGGCACATCCATTTGGGCAAAAGAAACATTAGTAATGAGTGTAGCTACACAAAACAGTTTGATTATTTTCATTTTTGTTTTTTTTTGAGTGAATATTATTGTGGTTGTGGTGCAGTGTCTGTATTCCAAATTTCCCTGAATAATTTCCATACGCCATCTTCCTGTTTCCACAGGGCAATAAATTTACCTTTATCAAAACTACCGCCTTTGCCATCAGGAAAATTGTAGGTTCCTTCTTCCACTATCAGTTCTTCATTGCCATAAATATTTCTGGCAGGAAGTTCAATTGTTGCTTCTTTGTTTGTTCCGTTCTGATAAAAGAAATTGATGATAGAGTCCCTTCCCACTACAGCAGGCACCCCGGGAGAATAAACCTGTGCATCTTTGCAATAACGGCTGATGTAGTAAGCCGTATCATTTGTCATAAATCTTTGGTTATAGCTTTCATTCATTTTTAAGATGTGTGCTTTGGCAGAATCAAGATTGAAAGTGCCTGAATGCTTCTTTTCTGAGTGGCTGGAGTTGCAGCTAAAGATTATTGCCGGCAGAAGGAATAAAAGAAGGTATCTCATAAATTTAAGTTTGGGACGTTTAAATTACAGAAATAATCAATGAGTTGCACGCCGTTTATCCCTTAAAATTATCCTTTAAAATGAATCCTGGGTAAGAAGAAGCAATGAAAAACATCTCTCTATTCCTTTTTCTTTCTACGATATTCCAAATCATACTCCGTAGCCCAGCTTACACCTTTGTCTTTTGAAATTTCGCCATGCTGCCGCAGTTTTACCGGGCTTATATTAGTGAAGGTCATTTTGCGGATAGCCATGGTATCCTTACTAAAAGGAAAAGGAGAGGAGCTATAAACGATTTGATTATTTTCAAACTTACCCAGCAGGTATTCATTAGTGCCACCAACATTGTCCACCCAGGTCTGCTGCCATTGTTTGGTTGCGGCATTCCAGGTATTAAAACTTTTACCGGCATAGCGTATGCCCTGGTTAACAGAAGCACTTGTCCACTCTTCTAATATTATACAACTGTCTAAAATCAAACTGATTTTGCTGTCCCCTGCCTTTTGCCCATTTTTTCCAAAAGCTTCCCATTCTCCAATCCAAAAATCAAACTGCCGGTATTCGAACCTGCTGCAAGGTTTTTGTGCTGCTGCTGAAAACATTAGTAAGGCAAGAACTGATGATAGTGCAATTTGGCGCATGGTATTTTTATTTAATAAGACTTGTTGGATTCTTTAATAGCTGTTCCGTCCGTCCTGCTATACTACCAATCAGCAATATAAAGTAAAAAGCCATTTCACCGGGGTGAAACGGCTTTTGCATAGCCAAAAATTCTTTTCGCCTTAATTGCCGCCGCCTGTTGGCCTTTGCGGACGCATAGAAGGCTCTATTTTATCCCTCCAAATGCCAAATTGTTCTTCGGTTAAAACTGCTTTTAGCATTTCATCCCTGGCATCGGAATATTTTTTTCTTTCGGCCATCATTGTTTCCCGGTCTGGTCTTTCCCCGGAGGAAAACATTTCCATCATTTTTTCGTCCTGTCGTTTAAATAAAATAGTAAGTGCTGTGTCAAGCGTTGCAAATTTTGACGCCTCCAGCTTAAATGCACTGTCAAGTTTAGCATGAATTGCAGCCACCCGTTGTTCTGGTGTTTGCCGCTGAAAACCACCACCAGGCTGGGCATTAATAACCACTGCGATGGCAAACATAGCTGCTAATAGTAAATACATTTTTTTCATTGATGCTTTTTTTATTATTAAATGATAAGAACCGGTAAATAAGACGGTGGAATGTAAAGAAATGTTCGAAATACCAAAACTTATTCTCAAATATGCTCATGTGGCAGAACTCAAGTATCTTGCAGTTCCTTAATTATCAAAACATTTTATGGAATATAGTAAACTTGTTGCCGTGACCGGGTTGCCGGGATTATTTGAACTTATTAATAGTAAAACAGACGGGGCTATTGTCCGTTCCCTTACCGACCAAACCACCCGTTTTGTTTCTACCCGCATCCACAACTTTTCGCACCTGGAAAGTATCGAGATTTATACCGTTCGGGATAATGTGAACATGGCCGATCTTTTTTTGGCTATGGAAAAAGCTGGTGGAACGCTGCCGGATGAAAAAGATGCTGCCGCTGTAAAAAAATATTTTGAGAAGGTGTATCCTGATATGGATTTTGATAGGGTGTATGCCAGCGATATGAAAAAAATGGTAAAATGGTTTGATGTACTCAAGAAGAACAACGTAGAAATAAAACTTTCTGAGCTGCCGGAAGAAGAGGAAGAAGTAATAGCAGAACCGGTTGCCGAAGAAAAGCCGGTAAAGAAGGCCGCAACAAAAAAGAAAGAGGCTGCTACTGAAGAAGCAGAAACTGCTGCCCCAAAGAAAACTGCCAGGAAAAAGAAAGCAGAATAATACAAGTTTCGAGTTAATAGCTATGAGCTGCGAGCCAGCCTGAATAATTTTGGGGTGGCTCTTTTATTTTAATAATATTATTATGAAATACAGTGCTGATATACAAAAACTACCCCGTCATTTTTTACCCAATAGTTTTTTAGTTACAAATTGGGAAGGGCTTGAACCTTATTTTAAAAATCTCGATGAAAGAAAAATTAATTCTTTAACTGACTTAGAGCAATGGTTGAAAGATGCCAGTGAACTGGAAGCTGTAATAAGTGAAGATGCCTGCTGGCGGCAGATAAGAATGACCTGTGATACGGAAAATAAAGAGCTGGAAGAGTCTTTCACATTTTTTATGATGGAAATTCAGCCAAAAATTCAACCCTATTCCGACAAGCTGAATAAAAAATTAATTGATTGTCCTTTTACCAAAGAACTGGACGGAGAAACATATTTTACTTATCTGCGAAATGTAAAAAAGAACATTGAACTGTTTCGGGAAGCCAATATTCCTTTGCAGGCAGAGTTGAGTGTGATGCAGCAACAGTTTGGTGTTATTTCGGGTAAAATGACCATAGAAGTTAACGGGCAGGAATATACTTTACAACAAGCGGCAAAATTTTTAGAAGACCCCGACCGTACTCTCAGAGAAGATGTTTATCACAAAATCAATAAAAGAAGATTGCAGGATAAAAAAGAGTTGAATGATTTATTTTCTTCTTTATTACAAAAAAGGCACCAGGTAGCCATTAATACAGGTTTTGAAAATTTTCGGGATTATCGTTTTGTGGAGCTGGGCCGGTTTGATTACACCAAAGAAGATTGCTACCAATTTCATGAAGCAGTAAAACTACATGTAATGCCGCTTGTGAACCAGATTTATGAAGCAAAAAAGAAAAAACTTGGCTTAGACACACTCCGCCCCTGGGATGTGGAAGCTGAACCGGCCGGCATTCAACCTCTTCGTCCTTTTACAAACGGAGAGCAACTAACAGAAAAAACAATTGCCTGTTTTGATGAGTTGTCTTCGGGATCCGGTGGAAAATCTTTCTTTGGCGATTGCCTTAGAAAAATGAAAAATATGGGGCACCTTGATTTAGAAAGCAGAAAAGGCAAAGCACCCGGTGGATATAATTGCCCGTTAGCTGAAAGCGGTGCGCCTTTTATTTTTATGAATGCCGCCGGACAATTAGATGATGTAACTACAATGGTACATGAAGGCGGTCATGCCATTCACTCATTCCTTGCGCATGAATTAGAGCTTACAGGATTTAAAGAATATCCAACAGAGATAGCAGAAGTAGCCAGCATGGCCATGGAGTTATTCAGTATGAACCACTGGCATGTTTTTTTTGACAATAAAGAAGAACTGACCCGTGCCAAAGAACAACAATTAGAAAGGGTAATTACTATATTTCCCTGGATAGCAACGATTGACAAGTTTCAGCACTGGGTGTACGAAAACCCCAACCACACGGAAGAAGAAAGGGCTGCACAATGGTTTTCGATAGCAGATGAGTTTTCCTCACCGGTTATTGACTTTAGCGGGTTGGAAGAATATCGTCATTTTGCCTGGCAGCGTCAGTTACATTTGTATGAAGTCCCTTTTTACTATATAGAATATGGTATTGCTCAGTTAGGTGCTATCGGTCTTTGGCAGCAGTACAAGCAAAACCGGGAGGCAGCACTTACTAATTATGTATCAGCTTTAAAACTTGGTGGAACAAGGCCATTGCCAGAACTTTTTCAAGCCGCTGGTTTGCAATTCGATCTTTCCCCGGCACATATTAACGGGTTAATGCAGTTTGTGAAACAAGAGGCGGATAATTTGTATGCTTAAAAATACCACTAAAGGGGTATGCCATAAATTCGGAAATGTGCCAGACAGCACTTACATTTGAATCAGGAATTACGAGTGCATTTAACCGCACTATCACATAGCTACTAATCAGAGCCTTAACCAAAAAGTCCCGATGTTTCTACACCGGGGCTTTGTTTTTTCAACTATTGG
>JAYVKT010000429.1:0-3513 GCA_043768195.1 Chitinophagaceae bacterium
ACAAATATTGAAACAATATTTTTTCCTTCAAGTAAAGTTGACAGTAATGGCATATGAAACTGGACATTTTAGTGGTATGCCTAAAGACTATTTCAAATACAGGCCCAGTAGGGCGGACAGAGACTTTCATTTTGAACATTATTTAGCGATTGTTTCTAACACTTAACAAGGTAGACAGGAAGAACAACTACACACAACATGTTTGCTGCTATGCTGGCTGACGAATAAATTCTCATCTTTTTGTTGTCTCGTCCTGAAATAGGTTGACTAAAAATCAATCATTTTATGGACTTAAAAGAACAGATTATTAAAGAGTACCTGAAGCAGGCCTGGCTTTTTGGCTCAACAAATTTTTGACGAAAATACACCTTCCCACATTTTGTGGCTTACGTCCGCAGCCCGCCAAAATACAGGGCGGGCTGCGGCACGTAAAAGTTTTTAACAGGCTTTTCCTGCAGCAAAAACTTTCTGCAGTGTTATTGGGAGAAAAAAATTATACGGAAACTAGTAATCACAGCCCTCTTATCGCAGATCCACTTCTTCTACACCCGGGTATTTTGCTTTATCAAAAATAAACTGGGCATCTGTTAATGCTACATTCGTTTTCATGGTAGTTACCGTGTAAGAATAACGATTGCCCGCATTTTCCAATACTTTGGTGCTGTAAATTGTTTTAGCGGCCTTATCTACCTGCACATATACTTTATGAAAAGGTTTGCTCTTATCCAACGGCGTCATTTCTATTTCCTGTACTACTTTTCCGTTTATCGTTTTTTCGCCGTTTAATATATATCGAAAATCTTTGTCGTAGAAATTGGAAAGCATTTTTTGAGGTGTTACCATGCCGCTGGAAGCATCCAGTTTGCTGATGGTAACTTCATTGGCCGTTTTATCGTAGTTCCAGATAGTAGTACCGTTACAAAAAATTTCCTGGCCGATGAATGCTACTTTGTATTTGGTTCCTTTCATCCAGATAGTGCCCGACTTGGTGGAAAGGGCTTTGCCGGAAGCATTTTCTACTTTATAAGAAAAAGTGGCCTGAACAGTGGTAAATGTTTTAAACTTGGTGCTTACACCGTCCAAGATGGCTTTGGCGGCCGGGTCGCTGGCTTGTGCAATAGACAAGATTGTAGCACCAAGAAGCAGGATAGATAGGTATGTTTTTTTCATCATATTTGTTTGTGTGGCCCTAAGGCAGCGAACGGCGTAAAGATAATTAAATACCGGATTAGGACAGACAATGACCGTACCGGGTTACAATTGGCTGTTTTTCTTAACAACCTGCTAACGCATCAACCCAGCATATCTAAATGCTGATTTAACTCCATCTCGGTTTTTATTAATACATCCCTTGCTTTGCTGCCCTGGTTGGGGCCAACAACTCCGGCAGCCTCTAATTGATCCATCAAACGGCCGGCCCTGTTGTATCCCAATTTCATTCTTCGTTGTAATAATGAAGTGGAGCCTATCTGGTTCTGTACAATCAGCCGGGCAGCATCTTCAAACAGCGAATCCCTGTCACTCATATCAAACTCTTTTCCTTCCAGTTCTTTTTCATCAATATACTCCGGCAACAAAAAGGCTTGCGGATAGCCCCGCTGATCACCAATAAATTCTACAATTTGTTCCACCTCAGGTGTGTCAACAAATGCACATTGCAAACGGGTTACTTCCCCATTGTGGGAAATGAGCATATCCCCTTTTCCTATCAACTGTTCTGCACCACCTGTATCAAGAATTGTTCTTGAATCAATTTTAGATGAAACTTTAAAGGCAATACGGGCTGGAAAATTGGCTTTAATAGTACCGGTAATAATATTAACCGATGGCCGCTGTGTGGCAATAATAAGATGAATACCTATAGCCCTTGCCAACTGTGCCAACCGGGCAATCGGCATTTCTACTTCCTTACCAGCCGTCATTATCAAATCGGCAAACTCATCAATAACCAATACAATGAATGGAAGAAATTGATGCCCTTTCTGCGGATTAAGCTTACGCTTAATAAATTTTTCGTTGTACTCTTTAATGTTTCTTGCTCCGGCTTCTTTTAATAAATCGTAGCGGTTATCCATTTCAATACAAAGTGCATTGAGGGTGTGAACCACTTTCTTTGTATCAGTAATAATAGCATCTTCCTCGCCGGGCAGTTTGGCCAAAAAATGTTTTTCAATTTGCCGGTAAATACTCAGCTCTACTTTTTTAGGATCAATCAGCACAAACTTCATTTGCGATGGATGCTTCTTGTATAGCAACGAAACAAGAATGGCATTTAGCCCAACCGATTTGCCCTGACCAGTGGCACCGGCCATCAGCAAGTGTGGCATGGAGGTGAGGTCAACAATAAAATTTTCGTTGTCAATCTTTTTCCCGATAGCAATTGGCAAGCTGAAATTGTTATTCTGGAATTTTTCAGAAGCCAGTAGTGTTTTCATACTTACTACCGTCTTCCGCACATTTGGCACTTCAATACCAATCGTTCCTTTGCCGGGAATAGGGGCAATGATACGGATGCCCAATGCCGCAAGGCTCAATGCAATATCATCTTCCAGGTTTTTTATTTTTGAAATGCGGACACCGGGTGCAGGAACTATTTCATATAAGGTTACCGTGGGCCCAACGGTTGCACTTATCTTTTGTATTTCGATTGAATAATTGCGAAGCGTTGCGATGATCTGGTTCTTATTATTCTCCAGTTCGTTCGCATCCTGTATTATTTTTTCGCTGCCGTGGGTTTCCAGCAGCGTCAGCGTTGGATATTTATAATCCCGCAAATCAAGTGTAGGTTCGTAGGGGGGCAGGTTTTCCACTGCTGCGACTGCATCATCTTCGTCATCAATTTTATCTGGTACTGCTTTTATCTCCAGTTCAAGTGGCTCTTCTGCTTTTTTAGTAAATGGTTTTTCTTTTACGGGAAGGGGCTTTTCTTCAACCGGTTCAATAGTCAAATCAAACCCGGGTGCGGTGGAGCCATGCTGATGAAGGATTTCATTCACAATTTCCGTCTCTACCGATGGTTGCTGTTCCGCCATTTTTTTCAGAGGTTCTTCTACTGGTTCATCTTTTTCTATTACTTTAAAATCATGCAATGGCTTTTCTTCCGGAAAATTTATAATAAGCCCAACATCTGGCTTACCAGAATTACCGGTATCTGCAGTTTCACTGTTGCCATTATAAATATCGTTAATGGTTTTGCCGCTGGTAGCAGGTAATACTTCAGTTGCGGTTTCTTCATTGTTTTCTTCCGGATCCGGCTCCTGTTTATTCTGTGGCAAACTGAAAGCCGGGTTAAACTGCCAGATGAAATAACCCAGTGCCAGTAATAAAAGTACTGCGCCGGTACCAATGGTGCCAATGGCTCCAATCAGCTTTCTGTTAATCATATCTCCTACCCCACCACCAAATGGAAAATCACTTTTTGCAAAAACAAACGATAGCAACACCGATAAAACCAACAACCCTACGGTAACATATTTAAGATTTTTCCAGATAGAAAAAATTCTGCGCCGGGAT
>JAYVKT010000430.1:0-4156 GCA_043768195.1 Chitinophagaceae bacterium
AAAAGGCTAAAGATTATGGCACTGCCTGGAGGGTTTTACGGACTATCTCCATCGTTGACCAGATATTTATTAAAGCACAGCGTATCCGCACCATTCAGCAAAAAGGTGAACAAAAAGTATCGGACGGGATAGCTGCTGAATTTAAAGGCATCATCAACTATGCTGTAATCGGGTTAATACAATTAGAACTACCGGAAGATGCGCCGGAAGAAATGGACATGAACGAGGTATCTGTTTTGTTTGATAAAAATGTTCAAACCGCCAAAAGCCTGATGCAGGACAAAAACCATGATTATGGTGAAGCATGGCGCAGCATGAGCCAGGAAAGTTTTGTTGACCTTATACTGATGAAACTGCAACGTATCCGCCAGATATTGACCAATGATGGTAAAACAATAATGAGTGAAGGCATTGATGCCAATTATCTTGACATTATTAACTATGCCGTGTTTGCATTAATATTGATGTAGTATGAAAAACTCCGTTAACATAGCCAGGGTTATTGTAGGGATACTCTTTATTTTTTCAGGGTTGGTAAAAGCCAACGATCCACTCGGGCTAAGTTATAAGATGCAGGAGTTTTTTGAAATCTGGGGACTGCATAAGTTTAATTCATGGACATTGCTGATGTCTGTTTTAATGAATGCCTTTGAAATTATTGCAGGCTTTGCACTCTTGCTTGGCTGGAGGGTGAAATTGTTTAGCTGGCTATTATTATTGCTGATTGTCTTCTTCACTTTCCTTACGGGCTACACCTATATTACCGGCACCCCCAAAAACTGCGGTTGCTTTGGCGATTGCCTGCCCATCACTTCCAAAACATCGTTTCTTAAAGATGTTGCACTGGCTTTGCTGATAGGCTTTCTTTTTAAAAAGCAAAAACATATTAAGCCAATATTTTCTGAGAAGGCTACCACTATTGCAATGCTTGGTATTACCGTGCTGAGTTTTGTATTTCAATGGTACACATTAAATTATTTGCCGGTGGTTGATTGTCTTCCTTACAAGAAGGGAAATAATATTAAAGAAAAAATGAAAATGCCTGTCAATTTTGTTCCGGACAGCACCGTCATTTCTTTTGTTTACAAAAAAGACGGCAAGGAGATTGAGTTTACAGCCGATAAATTCCCTGCTGATTTTAATAAAGACACTTACCAGTTTGTAAAACGACAGGATAAAGTGATTAGAAAAGGAAAGAATAATGAGCCGCCCATCAAAGGGTTTGTGCTTACGGGAACCAGTGATACAGATTCTACAGCATATATATTGGGAGAAGAATATTCAATTCTTTTGTTCTGCGAAAAAATTTCCACGGCAGGCACAAGTTGGAAAGATAAGTTCGCTGAGGTATGCGGGATTGCAAGATCAAAAAATATTTCCTGCTACATAGTTACTTCAGAGCCAGCGGCTGCAACGAACGCATTTGAAAATACCCCTTTAAAATCTATACCAGTTTTCAAGTGCGACTTTAAGGCCATTCAAACTGCATCAAGAAGTCATGTCACCATCTACCTTTTAAGGAATGCAACCGTTTTATCCAAATACAGCGGCAAAAACATTAAAAGGATGATACCAGATATTGATAAATACAAACCCGATCCACCGCCGCCACCTGCCAGCAATTAATCACTATGCTAAAATACATCACCAAAAAAATACTGTATGGCCTGCTGGTGCTGGTAGGAGTAGTGGTGTTGGTATTTTTTTTATTCCAGGGCTTTGGTGACCCGTCCAGGATTGTAGCAGGGCAATCCAGCGACTCTACCACCCAATCCAATATCCGCAGGGAACTTTATCTGATAAATGAAAAAGGGGAGAAGATTCCTAAGTTCAAACAATTCCTTTATTATCTGAATGATGTTTCTCCTATTTGTTTTCACAGCAAAGAAGATATTGCGAATAAAAAACTAAAAGGAATTTTTATTGGAGATAAAACAAAGTTTGGTTTAAAAGTTCCTTATCTCCGCAAATCTTATCAGACAAAACGACCAGTCTGGAATATTTTGATGCAGGCATTGCCGGGCACACTAATGCTTGCCATATCTGCTATGTTTATCGCCGTTCTTATTGGTATTCCACTGGGAGTAATGGCGGCCGTAAAACAAAATACCTGGTTAGACACCTCCGCAATCTTTTCAAGCATTGTCGGCATATCAGCACCGTCATTCTTTATGGGTATCATAATGGTTTATGTTTTTGGCTTTGTACTAAGCGACTGGACAGGGCTGCACATAGCTGGTAACTGGTTTGCTATTGATGATGAGGGCCACAGACGATTAACAATGCAGAATTTAATTCTCCCGGCTATTACACTGGGCATTCGTCCGCTGGCTATCATTACACAACTTACCCGCAGTGCCATGCTGGATGTGCTTGACCAGGATTATATCCGCTCTGCTTATGCAAAAGGATTAAGTAAACGACAAGTTATATGGAAACATGGTTTGCGAAATGCCCTGAACCCTGTTATTACGGCTATCACCGGTTGGTTTGCAGAATTATTGGCCGGTGCATTTTTTGTGGAATATATTTTTGGCTGGCAGGGCATTGGAAAAGTAACCGTGGATGCGTTGGAAAAATTAGATTACCCGGTGGTGATGGGTTCAGTGTTGGTAGCGGCTACTTTCTTTATTGTGATAAATATTCTGGCAGATATTTTATATGGAGTGGTTGATCCGAGGGTGAGGGTAGAGTAGGTTTCTGGTTTTTAGTTGGTGGTTTCTGGTTGTCGTGTTATGCTGAAATTTACAACTATCTTGAAAAATTGATTTAAAGAACCAGAAACTAAAAACCAGAAACAATAAACTAATTTATTATCACTTCTCCCACCACTTTTTGCCCCAACGCCTCATTCACCCGTTGTTTTATTTTTTCTTTCTGGTAGAATAGTTCATTTTTTAGCGGGGCAACATTGGTAGTGATGATTAGTTTATTACCAATGATCTGGAGTTTGTCGGTGTATCGGGCTACTGTCTTTCCCATAATGTCTTCCCACACATCTTCTATCTGCAAAGCCTGTATGCCGCCTTTAATGCGGCTGCCCTCCAGGAATTTTCTCATTGCATCACCAATAGAATATTCACCCATAGAACAAAGTTATAAGTTTATGGTTTATTGTTTGTAGTTTATTGTTGTCGTGTTATGATAAGGTTTACTATTTATATGAAAGCTCTGATTTGAATAACCATAAACCAAAGACTAAAAACAATAAACATTACAATTCAATTAATTGATAATTGACCGACAAAGCTTCTAAATGCTGTTTTAATCTAGCTTCGTTTGTGTCAGTAATAAAAACCTGCCCGTCATTTTCCACACAAACTTTATTCAGCAAATTACTTATGCGGTCTTCATCTAATTTTTCAAACACATCATCCAGCAACAGGAGAGGAGCAAAGCCTTTTTCTTTTTTTAGCACTTCCATTTCTGCCAGTTTTAATGCAAACAACAAACTCTTTCGCTGACCTTGTGAAGCAATATTTTTAAATGGCTGATTACTTAATTGAATATCCAAATCATCACGGTGAATACCTGAAGTGGTTCGTTGGGCCAGGCAATCTTTGTTTCTGTTTATTTTCAATAATTCTTGCAAAGAGGCTTGCAACAATTCGCTTTCATAAAACAGATTCACATCTTCATTTTTCTGAGAAATTTCATTGTAGAGATGTTTTGCAACTGGCAGAAAAGAAACTAAGAATTCTTTTCGCTTATTAAAAACATAGTCGCCGGGCTTTATTAGTTGCTCATCCAGCACTTCCAGTAATTCAAAATTACGGCTGCCTGTTTCGGCAAAAGATTTCAACAAGGAATTTCGTTGCTCCAATATCTTTTTATAAGTAATCAACTGCTGCATGTACTCCGCATCCAATTGGCAAAGCAAGGCATCCAAAAAAGTCCGTCGTTCTTTACTGTCACCGGTAATCAGTTCTGCATCATCCGGAGCAATTACCACACAAGGGTAGCGGCCAATATGTTGCGAAAATTTATCGTACTGGCCATCGTTGACCGAAAACTCTTTCCGTCCTGTTTCCCGGAGGATGCAAACCGCTTTCTCTGGCTTACTATACAATTCAAAACTTCCTTCCAGCCGAAATCCGGTATTTCCATGATGCACATTGCTGCCATCCAACCGGGTAAAGTAGCTTTTTGTAAAACA
>JAYVKT010000431.1:0-3101 GCA_043768195.1 Chitinophagaceae bacterium
GGCCCGGCAAAAATAAAATCAAATTTATCAGTACACTGGTTTAGAAACTTAAACACATCCATCTTTACAGCTTTCAGGTTTTCAATACGCAATGTAACCGATGTCTTTTTAATAAATTCATACATGGCAGTGTCCTTCTCCACAATTGTAAGATCCGGCACACCTCTTGAAGCCAGTTCGTAACTGATGCTGCCAGTGCCACCAAACAGGTCGAGAGTTTTTATTTCTTCAAAATCAAGATTATGCTGAAGCACATTGAACAATCCCTCTTTGGCAATATCCGTAGTAGGCCTGGTATATGGCATATTGTTAGGCGGGGTAAATTTTCTTCCGCCATGTTCGCCTCCTATAATGCGCATTTTGCCAAATCATTAAGTGAAGTAAAAAAATGTGCGGGGTAGTCGTTTCCGGCATTCCAGCTTGCCTCCCTGAATTCAATTTGTATGAAATATTGATACAGCTCTTTGTATAACGAAGATTGCTTGTCAACTAACCCTGAAAGTTTCAACTGAACTTCCTGCTGCGATAAAGAAAACTGCTGGCATGTTTTTAACAGATAATATAGTACATCTTCCGGAGTGGAGTATTCAAAGGTTTGCACCAATAAAATTTTACCTGCTTTAGCAATTATTGCGGTGAAATCATCAGGACGAAAATCAACAGTCATGCTTCCTGTTGTAGCAGTAGTTTCTGCATTCTTTATACCAAGAGAATACTGGTGGCGGAATCCCGCTGCAGGAAATTTTTTCAACAGGTACTCCTGTATTTCTTGGGGTACAGCATAAACATTGTACAATTGCCATTCAGCAATTAGTTCGGAAACAATATTTACATGACCGTTATTACCTGCCGTCATGCTTAACAATAGCCCGGCATCTTCCTGTTTATAATTCTTGGAAGAAATCAATACACTTTGTTCCGAATCATACACTACCTGCACTTCGTAAAAGGAGTTTTGCAAACAAGGATATGAAGAAAGGAATTCTGCTATTTCATTTTCGCTTAATTCATTGATAGCACAGTAGGCTAACTGATAAAGCTCTAAACCAGTTTTGTTAGTGATTGCAAAACCAGCATGCCTTTTACCAAGCCTTAGTGATAAAATCAGCTGCCCGCTACCACTATTATTATTCTCTATACTAAATAATTGTTTCACTTAATTGTTTTACCGGCGTGCAATAATAGACAAAAAATTAATATCGTAGGTTTGCCCGCCCATATCAAACTACAACTCTCAAAAGTCGGTTTATGTACGGTTGGTGGGCTAACTTTTATGGCAGCTACAGCACCACATAGTAATTTAAAGGTTGAAATCAGTAACAGGCAGATTTTAAAAATCGCTTTGCCCATAAGTCTTGCCATTTTAGTACCCCAGCTTAATTTTATTACCAATAATATTTTCCTCGGCCATTATAGCCAAAAGGCATTGGCGACTGCTAGTATTACAGGTGTTTATTACCTCATTTTTGCCATGATTGGTTTTGGCCTCAACAACGGCTTGCAAACACTGATAGCCAGACGTGCCGGTGAAAACAGACCTAAGGAAATAGGAAAAATTTTTGGACAAGGTGTTTTTATTTCATTGATAATTGCGGTGGTTGGCATATTGCTGACATGGTTTGTGGCACCCGTTATTTTAAAAAACGTACTTCACAATCCTGAAACTTCTAACGATGCCATTCAATTTTTGAAAATCAGGATATGGGGCTTGCCATTCCTTTACATGTATCAGATGCGGAATGCTTTATTGGTAGGTACCAACAACAGCCGCTACCTGGTGGCAGGCACTTTGGCTGAAACAATTGCCAATATCGGTTTTGATTACTTGCTAATTTTTGGACATTTTGGCTTCGTTGAAATGGGGCTGAATGGTGCTGCTGTTGCATCCATTATTGCCGAATTTATTGGAATGTTTGTGATTTTTATTGTCATTCACTACAAAGGTGTTGGCAGGCAGTTTGAAGTTTTTCGTCATTTAAAATGGAGCCGGGAATATGCAAAACAAATTACGTCCATGTCCCTTCCGCTGATTTTTCAATTAGCTATCAGCATTATCAGTTGGGAATTTTTTTATATTCTTATTGAGCATCATGGACAAACCGCATTGGCGGTTTCTAATGTAATGAGGAATGTTTTTGGGTTGGTAGGGTGTTTAACCTGGGCTTTTGCTGCTACCAGCTCCACCATGGTCAGCAATGTTATTGGCCAGAGAAGGAAAGAAGAAGTGCAACCACTTATCCGTAAAATTGTAAAGATCAGTACCGGTGTTGCCATCGTATTGGCATCATTGGTCAATCTTTTTCCAGGGGTTCTTTTGTCTGTATTTGGCCAGAATGAAATTTTTATTGAGGCTGCTATACCAGTCGTAAGAGTAGTTACTCTGGCAATGGTATTTATGTCTTTTGCTGTGGTGTGGCTGAATGCTGTAACCGGAACTGGCAACAGCCGTGTTACATTTCTTATCGAACTACTCACAATCATTCTTTATTGTGTGTATGTGTATGTGGTGCTGGAGAAATACCATCTTTCCATTACTTATGGCTGGATGAGTGAATGGCTATACTGGCTCAGTATTTTTGGCTTGTCGTATTGGTATATCAGAAGTGGAAAATGGAAGGGAAAAGTTATTTAGAATTTTTTCTGATATGTTACCCCTACTGTACCGCTAAACTGAGGAATTGGCGGATATAGTTTAGTGGCAGACATTTCTATTTTCTTTACCTGCGGAAATGAGAGATGTATGGCTTCTGTAACTTCCATAACAAAGGTTTCAAGTAAGTCACGGGGTTTTTGCATTTCAGCTTTTAGCAATTCATATAGCTGAACATAATTGACAGTATCTGCAATTCCGGTTATAATTCCTGATACGGGATAATAGGAAACAACCAGATTTACTTCAAACTCATTCCCTGTTTTCTGTTCTTCTGTATGTAATCCATGATAAGCAAAAAAACGGAGTGCTTTGAGTTCTATTGTCATTAAATCTGTCATCAATAAAAATTAGTGAATTCCTTTAGCACTAAGATATCTTTCCGCATCTAATGCAGCCATGCAGCCGCTGCCTGCCGCCGTTACCGCCTGCCGGTAAATTTTATCCTGCA
>JAYVKT010000432.1:0-2647 GCA_043768195.1 Chitinophagaceae bacterium
TTTTTCTTAGTGGATGATATGGGCTGGGAAGACACATCCGTTCCATTTTACAGTGAAACAACACCGCTGAATAAGAAATACCATACCCCAAATATGGAAAGGCTGGCAGCCAAAGGCGTAAAATTCACACAGGCTTATGCAAACTGTGTCTGCACTCCGTCGAGAGTAAGTTTACAAACCGGCATGAATGCGGCCAGTCACAGGGTAACCAACTGGACAAGCTTTACTGAAAATCATCCTACTGATAGCAAGTACCCGGGCATCACCTTACCTGAATGGAATTATAACGGGTTGAGCCCGGTACCGGATATTCCGCATACTGTTTATGCAACCACACTGGCGGGATTATTGAAACAGAATGGTTATTATACCATTCATGCAGGTAAAGCCCATTTTGCTTCTTACCCTACGGCAGGGGCTGATCCGCAAAATCTTGGTTTTACCGTAAACATTGCAGGCTCTGCCATTGGCGGCCCCAAAAGTTACCTGGGAACAGAAAACTTTGGAAACGCAGAGAAAGGCGGCTATACACCCGGAGCAGTGCCGGGTTTGGAAAAATACCATGGCCAAAATATTTTTTTATCGGAAGCCCTTACATTGGAAGCTAAAAAATACCTGGATACTGCGAGGTATCTGAAAAAACCTTTCTTCCTATATATGGCACACTATGCGGTGCATGCGGCTTACAAAGCTGATAACCGGTTTTATGACCAATATATAAAAGAAGGACTCAGTGTGGAAGAAGCCATGTATGCAGGCCTTTTAGAGGGCATGGATAAGAGTTTAGGCGATTTGATGGATTATCTGGATAAGTACCACTTAACAGACAATACAATCATCATGTTTATGTCTGACAATGGAGGTTTGTCATTGGTACCTCCTAGAGGCGGTAAACCTTTTACCCATAATCTTCCTTTAAAATCAGGCAAGGGATCCGCTTATGAAGGAGGCATTCGGGAACCGATGATGATTTACTGGCCGGGTATTACAAAGCCGAACACTACCAATCAACAATATGTTATTATGGAAGACTTCTTCCCTACTATTTTGGAAATGGCAGGTATCCATCATTATACGGCCGTACAAACAATAGATGGAAAAAGTATGGTTCCCTTTCTGAAAAATCCCGGATTACTTGATACTTCGAGAATTTTACTCTGGCATTATCCAAACAACTGGGAAGAAGGTTACCAGAGAGTAAAAAATTATGGTATCAAGGCTGAAAGTGAAGGAATGGGTCCTTACAGTGCAATAAGAAAAGGCGACTGGAAACTCATTTATTTTTATGGTACAAACAGCACAGAATTGTATAATCTAAAAACCGATATAAGTGAGCATTTCAACCTGGCAGCTAAATACCCTTACAAAACAAAAGAGTTCATCACCCTGCTTAAACAGCAACTGAAAAAGGAAAACGCACAATTCCCGATAAATGAGCTCACGGGTGAGGTGATGTATCCTAAAAGCTACTAAAACAATGGTTGAAAGAGAAAGCCATTGCGATATTCCGGTACGGGATTACTTTGTTGTGGCTTATACAGTTTGATTCTTGTTCCAATTAAACATTGAGGAACTTAGGAAGGTAAAATGCCGGACGGTTGCAACCATATACCCTCTATCTTAGCATGAATTCCCAATGAATTAAAAAATATGGTGATTAAGTTTGTCTTATCAAACAACTATGAAAGTCTGATTGATTACTAAAAAGCTATAGCCTTAAAATGGATTATCTGAATGTTTGTTACAAAATAAGATAGTTTAGAGACAAACTGACAGCAAATACACACTTTACAATGTTTGTATTTCGCCATTCATTTGGGTTTCTGCAGCAGCACTTATCGATACTGCCTGATGAATCCCTTTCTGTGTAATGGCGAATTGCAATGTTTCAGCCTGCACAATTTTGATCAGGTCTTCTTTCTCTAAAGATAAAAGATGGGAATAGATGGTTGCCCAATCAAATGTTGATAATAAAATCAATTGCCTTGGCTGGCATTGATATTGGGAAGGATGCGGCATTTCCTTGACAAGCGACCATAGAATTGCCAGTATCTGGTACTTATTATCCATACCTCTAAGATAATGGTCGGCAAAGAAATGCTGCACTCTTTAATCACAATAGTTATTCACAAACCTGCTTTGCGACAATTCATTTTTCAGGAAAACTCGTGATTGTTAAAGCAGGCTTACTTTATTAAATCATTAATTACAAGCCATTGGCGGAGTTATTTTTTGGGGCTCCACAGGAGCTTTGGTTTATTGTGTTGATTTAGGTTCTACCAATATTCCAGCCCGATGGATCACTTTAAGATGAATTTAGAATAGCTCCGCCAAAGGGTTAATTCGAGCAAGTTGTTTTGGGCCATGCGCACCAATCACCAGGCTTAGTTCGATTATGTGCTGTTTACTGAAGCATATAAATATTCCCAGTAGAAATCAGCAGTCATCAAATTATTTTTTTACAAAAATTGCTTTCGGAAGCATACAATGCACACCCACATTTCCATCTACCAATTGCGTAATGTTTACATCAACGGCTATGCTGCTGAGCATATAGGCATCGGCCTGCGACATATTTTTTTCTTCCATCAGGTATTTGATCATTTCGCGAACGGCTATATGGGTGGCGGCATTCAGGTCGCGGTCG
>JAYVKT010000433.1:0-4651 GCA_043768195.1 Chitinophagaceae bacterium
TGTACTTCTGCCGTCCGGATTTAATTTCAGCTTTTCTTTTCTTTGATTCAAGTCTTTTTTCTTTGGCACCTTTACTGGCTTTAGTGGCAATGCGGGCCTTTTTCTTTTCCAAAGCCCTTTTAACCAGTTCATTTATTTTTTCAACAGACTCCTGCTTATTTGCTAATTGGGTTCGATGGGTTTGCGATTTTACCTGCAAATAGCCTTCGCTGTTTATCCGGTTAGATAGTTTTTCTTTCAGTAATTCCTTTTGTTCATCAGACAGTAATTGCGATGAATCTACATGAAACGAAGCAATGACGGCCGTTTCTACTTTATTTACATTCTGCCCGCCTTTGCCGCCACTGCGGGTAGTTTGAAAGGCTATTTCTTTAGTTACGTCAATCATAATGCTGGTTACCGGGTATTAGTTGCTGGTAAAGTTTCCGGCAAAGGTAATATTCATAAAAGGATTGAAATTAACTTTACACAATATTCAGTTACAAATAACCAACAACCAATAACCAGTATGCGGGCAGTTATTCAAAGAGTTAGTAAAGCCAGTGTAACGATTGATGGAAAAATCCATTCACAGATCGGCAATGGGTTGCTGGTGCTGTTGGGTATTGAAGATGCGGATACAACAGAAGATATTGAATGGCTTTCTGGTAAAATCGTCAATCTTCGCATTTTTGATGATGCTGATGGTGTAATGAATGAATCGGTGATAGATAAAAAAGGCGACATCATGCTCGTCAGCCAGTTTACCTTGCATGCTTCTACCAAAAAAGGAAACCGGCCTTCTTACATCAAGGCAAGTAAACCGGATATTGCTGTGCCGCTGTATGAAAAAATGATTCAACAAATGTCGAGTGATTTAGGAAAGCAAATCGGGACAGGCATTTTCGGTGCTGATATGAAAGTGGAACTATTAAATGATGGGCCTGTTACTATTATAGTTGATACAAAACAAAAGGAGTGAGAACTTATAAAACGAGAGTTTTAACACTTACCTACCCATAGTCGATTTTAAACTTTCAGAATCTCAAGTCCCCTTTGAGGGGATTTAGGGGGCTTCTCTTATCCCTATCTTCTCCGTATAAATTTTACCATTATTCAAACCAATCATTAGAAAAAATGTTTTTTGATTCACCGGGATGTTCAACACAAAAGAATTGTTGTTGATTTCTTTTTGCTCTACCACCCGGTAGCCGCTGGTAGTCCACAGCATTACATTTTTTATATCCCGGGTACTTTTAATGGTGATTTGCTTGCCGGAAGTCAGTATTTTGTATGGCTTCGCTTCTTTTTTTGCAAGCGACTCATTCACTGGCTGTGCCTGCGAGACAGTAATTACAAAAGACAAAGATGCAATAGCCATTAGCCTGCGGATAGCATTCATCATAGAATACAATTAATCTTTTAAAGGAATTGGTTTGAGTTTCTAACGGACGGGAAGCTCCAAACGACAAGAATCATGCTATATTGCAATACAGTTTCTAAAATATTTGTTATGACATTGCAACAAGCCCAGCAGGATGTGGATGGATGGATAAAAACAGTTGGTGTTCGTTATTTCAGCGAACTGACCAATATGGCAATCCTTACCGAAGAGGTAGGAGAGTTAGCCAGCATTATTGCCCGTAAGTATGGCGACCAGAGTTTTAAGGAAAGCGATAAGAATAAGGATATGGCCGATGAAATGGCAGATGTCTTATGGGTATTGATTTGTTTGGCCAATCAAACCGGCGTTGACTTAACAGCAGCGTTGGAGAAAAATTTTGAAAAAAAGAATAATAGAGATGGGGAAAGGCATCAAAAAAATGAGAAATTGACATAGTCTTAGACCTAATTAGTCGTTTGTAAGGTAATAGTACCACATTGTTTTTCAGGAGCATTTTCGTCAGCATTATACTTATATAATAACAATTTTGTTTTTACTTGCTTAATTAAATCAAGATCGGCAGTAGTTGATAAGCGGTTGTAATTAGCTATAATAATATTTCCGCTTTTATCAACGCAAATATTAAAAACAAGCTTCACTTTTTTGTAAGAATCTAATACTAAGGGCTCCTGATATATTATTTTCCTATTATTTAGATTTTTTGAGGAATCTGGTGCTGGCTTAGCTGCATTTCTTATTGCTATGTGTAGTTTTGCTTCTTCAAAACAATTTCCTTCGGCATGAAATCTAAAGAATTTTTTATAAGTGTTAATTTTGAAATTTTCGTCTACAACCCTTTTTGATTTTAATACAGTCATGCAACCCATAGTTTCCGTCAAAGTAATTTCTAACTCACAGTCAACATTATCTTCAATCCATTTGCCTGTGTAAATTATTTTCTTGAATGCCTTAAAGAAGCTATCAATTTCATCCTTAGTTTCCTTTTTTTGAATCTTTGCAACCCAATCTTCCCCATTAATCCATTTTATAGTAAATGTGTTTTTGGTAAGTATTATTCGGCCATAAGGATAGTTTGTTTCTTCAACTTGTTTATAGTAAGGCTCATATTGATTCTGGCTGATTTTTATTGGTTGTTGATACTCTATTAAAGTGTAGCCCCAAAAATCAACTTGTTCATTTTGCTGGCTTTTAGCTGAAAGTGGGTTTATAGGGCTAATTAAAAGAATACAAATTAGTAATTTCATGCTCATAAAGTTATTAATAAACCTGAAGAATAGCCTTATCAAACTTTTTTATAATAAATGACCGACACACCTCAGCATATTAATGACATCCACTTAAAGCTCTGGACAGAAAAACCCATAGAGGAAAGACTATATATTATACTAAGAGATTTGGAGCAAATGAGAGAGGCTTTACGACAGTTCAAACTGAGTAAAAACCTTCCTTTAGGCGATCTGGACCCGGTAGGTCAGTATCTCCAAAAAATGAAAGAGAAAGAAGAAAAACTTAAATAGCAAGCTGCTGCTTTATTCATACCTAATCTCTGTTATCATATAAATCTTACTTATATTATCTTTGCCGCCTTATGGCAAACGATACGAACAAGTTCCAGGCAATTATCTCTCATTGCAAAGAGTACGGGTTTATATTCCCCAGCAGCGAAATATATGATGGCTTACAGGCGGTGTATGACTATGGCCAAATGGGTAGTGAATTAAAAAAGAATATCAAAGACTATTGGTGGAAAAGCATGACCCAATTGCAGGATAATATTGTGGGTATTGATGCGGCAATTTTTATGCATCCAACCACCTGGAAGGCATCCGGCCACATTGATAATTTTAACGACCCGATGATTGATAATAAAGACAGTAAGAAACGTTACCGGGTTGACCATTTAATAGAAGGCTTTGCAGAAGAACAGTCAGCAGCCGGCAATGAGCAGTTGGCAAAAGATACACTTCTGCAAATGGATACTTTAATCGCTAAAGATGATTTTGCAGGATTAAAGAAGTTGATAGAAGATAATAAAATGAAATGTGCCGTCAGTGGCACTTGTAACTGGACAGATATCCGCCAGTTCAACCTGATGTTCTCTACCGAATTTGGTTCTACTGTTTCATCCGATGATGAGGACAACAAAGTTTATTTAAGACCGGAAACAGCACAAGGTATTTTTGTAAATTTTTTAAATGTGCAAAAAACAGGAAGAATGAAAATTCCTTTTGGTATTGCACAAATTGGTAAAGCATTCCGAAATGAGATTGTGGCGAGACAATTCATTTTTCGTATGAGGGAATTTGAACAAATGGAAATGCAGTTCTTCATCCGTCCCGGTACACAAAAGGAATGGTATGAAAAATGGAAAACAATAAGATTGGAATGGCACAAGAGCCTGGGAATGCCGGCAGAAAAATACCGCTATCATAATCATGTAAAATTAGCTCACTATGCTGATGCGGCTTGCGATATTGAATTTGATTTCCCGATTGGATTTAAAGAACTGGAAGGTATTCACAGCCGTACCGATTTTGATTTAAAACAACACCAGGAATACAGCAAAAAGAAACAACAGTATTTTGATAATGATATTGATCCGGCTACTGGCAAACCTTACGGTAATTATATTCCTTATGTAATTGAAACCTCTATTGGTTTGGATAGAATGTTTTTGGCGGTAATGAGCCAAGCTTATGAAGAACAGGATCTGACTAAAGAGGATAAGCCAGACAGCCGTGTAGTATTGAAGTTCCCTGCTAAACTTGCTCCAATCAAATTAGCGATATTACCATTGACTAAAAAGGATGGTTTGCCAGAAATAGCAGAGCAAATCATTAACGATTGTAAATCTTCTTTCCGTTGTTTCTACGAAGAGAAAGATTCAATCGGTAAACGCTACCGCCGCATGGATGCACTCGGAACACCTTTCTGCTTAACAGTTGATCACCAGAGTAAAGAAGATAACACAGTTACTATCCGCCACAGAGATTCAATGGAGCAGGAGAGGGTGCCGATTGATAAGTTGAAACAGATAGTTCTGGATTCGATAAATTAAGTATAATGAACAGGTTATCGGCAATCTTTTTAACAACAGCGGTTATCTTCCTTTCCTGCAAAGATCAAAAAAGTGCTGCTCAAACAGGAGAGGATAAAAATAGCATAATCAAGATGGTGAACCAATACAGCGATGCATTTAGAAATAAAGACTGGGCTTTGGTGACAGAGATGATTCATCCGGAAATATTTAAGTACGAGTCAAGAAAA
>JAYVKT010000434.1:0-4800 GCA_043768195.1 Chitinophagaceae bacterium
TGTTTGTACAACCAATGGTGTTAAGTTGAACTGTGGTAACACAGCATTGCTGTCGCCGCTGTGTATGCCTGCAGGTTCAATATGTTCCATCACACCCATCACATGAAAATCATCTCCATCAAAAATTGCATCTATCTCTGCTTCCTGGCAGCGGTCAAGAAAATGGTCAACTAATATTTTATTACCGGGTAAATGTTTTAATAAACTTACTACTGCTTTTTCTACTTCCTCATCATTCAACACAATTCTCATTCGTTGTCCGCCCAGTACATACGATGGTCGGACAAGAACAGGATAGCCAACCTTGTTTGCTACTTCAATTGCTTCATCTACGCTTTCAGCAGTTCCATAATCCGGATAAGGAATGTCTAACTCTTTCAACCGGTCGCTGAACCGGCCACGGTCTTCGGCTATATCCAAACTATCATAGGAAGTGCCAATGATTTTAATTCCTTTCTGGTGCAATTTTTCGGCAAGTTTCAATGCAGTTTGCCCGCCGAGTTGTACAATTACACCTTCCGGCTTTTCATGTTCAATTATTTCCCATAGGTGTTCCCAATAGACCGGCTCAAAGTATAATTTATCGGCCATATCAAAATCGGTACTGACTGTTTCGGGGTTGCAATTGATCATGATGGATTCAAAACCACATTCTTTTATGGCCAGCAAACCATGCACACAACAATAGTCAAATTCAATACCCTGACCGATACGGTTGGGACCTGAACCCAGTACAATGATTTTTTTCTTAGAGGAAACCTTTGATTCATTGGAGTCTAAGCCTCCCCCTTGCGGGGAGGTTTGGAGGGGGCTGTTTTCAAAAGTCGAATAGAAATAAGGTGTCTTTGCTTCAAACTCAGCCGCACAGGTATCCACCATTTTATAAACCCTTGTAATGCCAGCGGCTTTTCTTTTATTGTACACATCTTCTTCATCACCATGCTCGGTAATGCGGCTTATCTGCTCATCACTAAAACCATTCACTTTTGCTTCTCTTAATAAATCTAATGGCAAATCTGCTAAATCATACTTCGCCATCTCTTTCTCCAGGTTACAGATTTTTTGAATTTCATAGAGAAACCATCTGTCAATTCCATTAGTCGCTTTTGAAATGGTGCCAACGGAGATGCCAGCCATCAACGCATCTTTAATACGAAAGATGCGATCCCATTTCGGCGTCTTGATATACTCCAGTAATTCGTCGGCATGCATCAGGCTTTTGCCATAATAGCCTAAACCAACTGCATTGTTCTCCAAACTCTGACAAGCTTTTTGTATTGCCTCTGTAAAACTTCTGCCTATGCCCATTACCTCACCCACACTTTTCATTTGAAAGCCCAGGGTATCATCAGCACCTTTGAATTTATCAAAATTCCATCTTGGTATTTTTACAATTACATAATCCAATGCCGGTTCAAAATAGGCAGAGGTTGTTGTAGTAATCTGGTTTTCTAATTCATCCAGGTTATAACCAATGGCCAGCTTTGCTGCAATTTTTGCAATGGGATAACCTGTTGCCTTACTTGCCAGTGCAGAGGAGCGGCTCACCCTTGGATTAATTTCTATAGCTAATATTTCTTCTGTATCGGGATTCAATGCAAACTGTACATTACAACCACCGGCAAAATTTCCCAGGTCCCGCATCATCATAATGGCGGTATTACGCATTAACTGCATTCCTGTATCGCTTAGCGTCATAGCAGGCGCAACGGTTATTGAGTCGCCGGTATGCACACCCATCGGGTCAAAATTTTCTACCGTGCAGATGATACAAACATTATCAGCAGAATCTCTTAATAACTCCAGTTCAAATTCTTTCCAACCCAGTACGGCTTTTTCCACCAGCACTTCGTGTATAGGGCTTGCTGTTAAAGCCCTGTTCAATGCATCATCCAGATTTTCTTTTTTAAATACCAATCCGCCACCTGTGCCACCGAGTGTAAAAGAAGGACGAAGCACCAATGGAAAACCAATTTGCTGTGCAATCTCTTTTCCTTCCAGGTAGGAGTTGGCAATTTTTCCATGTGCTACCGTTACCCCGAGTTCTATCATCCACTTCCTGAATTTTTCTCGATCTTCTGCTTTTTCAATTGCTTTGATGTCAACTCCGATTAGCCGTACATTATATTGCTGCCATATACCCAGCTCTTCTGCTTCTTTGGCAAGGTTGAGTGCTGTTTGCCCACCCATAGTTGGCAGCACGGCATCAATCTGGTTTTCCTGTAATATTTGCTCAATACTTTCCACGGTTAGTGGTAGCAGGTAAACCCGGTCGGCCATCATCGGGTCTGTCATAATGGTGGCAGGATTACTGTTGATGAGAATAACTTTTACTCCTTCTTCCCGCAAACTTCTGGCAGCCTGTGTACCGGAATAATCAAATTCACAGGCTTGTCCGATAACGATGGGGCCGGAGCCGATAATAAGTACTGAAGTAATCGAATTGTCTTTTGGCATTTTTTTTTTATCCCCTCTTAGGAGGGGCAGGGGTGGGTAAACAAATTGCGCAAAAGTAAGGGAATAGCAGTGTATTGGAGGAAGAGAAATAATTTTTTTTCTAACAGTTTGTCAGAATGATTTCAGCGGCTGTGGTTTTGAAATTTTCCGGTAAGAAAGTGAATACAGATCGTCGTAAATATTTTTCTGCTGATGGAGGGCATCTGTTATCACCCGCCTTAAATCATCCGGGGTTTTATAGTCCTTGCGAACAGGTGAAAAGGTTTCGGTAATGGTTTTGATGCTCAGGGTGTCATTGCTCCTGTTAAAGGCAGACAGGTAATACACTTTTTCTTTACGGTACTCCGGCTGTTTATTACGCCGCGGGGTTTCAAAAAGAATAAAGCCCTCAATATTCATAAATCGCTGTTCGCCGATAGAAGAGATGTAGCCGGTAAAATAGGCAGTGTCGGGCAATATAATATCACCCTTTACTGCTTTGCCGTATCGGGTAATGGCATACACAGAATCTGATTGCTTAGTAATATCCAATGCTTCAATACCGAAAAAATCGCTGCCATCTTTTACAATACCATACCAGTACCCAAGCAGGGTGCTGTCAATCTGTTCGGATGGAGCAGCAGCCAGCGGCACCTTTGATTCAAACGGGCAGGCAGCTAATATGGTGGAGAGTGGCAACAGCCACAGCAGTTTTTTCATTGTTTAAAGGGGCTTAAGGTACAACTAATGACTGGTACAGCCTATACCACAAAGAGGTAATTCAGTTTCAGGAGGCTTTGCAACGAGTGCCAAATTTCTGTTAATCGTTGATTCGCAGGGTAATGGTGTAATTGCCTGCTTCCCGAAATTCCATTTCAATTTCTTCCTCACCAATAATGGCCTTAAATCTGATTGGAAAAATAACATCTTCCAGGATGGACTCTGTTTTCTTTGCATGGTTGTCATTGATAAAAAGCCTGCCGTATGCACCTGTCAGCAATTGAACTTCATCCACTTTTGCTCTTACCATTTCGGTACCATCTATAAAAAGACCACCACCGGAAGTATTAGTGATAACAAAAACTATTTTCTTGTATCCATCCTGCTTATATTCTACGTCCACCTCATTCACTTTTTTACTTTTATAAATGATGCGGTAGGGTTCCCCGTTTATGCCGGCATACAAATCCATTTTCCAATATCCATTTACAATACTATCGGCAGCATTTTGCCTTTTATATACCATGGTGCCTTTTCCCTCTTTTAAACCAGCGGAAAAAGTGCCGGTGAATCTGTTACCATTACTCCATGTATAAATGCCTTCTCCATCGGGTAAACCCGATTTAAATTCTCCATCATACATATCTGTTCCACTTGCCTTGCCCTTACCTGTTGCTTTACCTTTTTTACAATCACCTGTATATGTCCCTTTCAACGATTGCATTTCGACAGCACAGTTTTGTGAGAAACCAGTCGAAGAGAAAAAAAGAAAAAAAAGTAAAGGGGTTGTTTTTTTCATAAACTTTAGTTGCTTTAAAGCTAAGGGAATTCAAATTTATGCAATCAAATCAAAGCTGTAAGAATGTATAGTGTTAATTTGCAGTATAAACAAGCCGCATCCGAATGATTCGCACCGTTTTGTTATTTTTTTTGTCTGTTATTAGTTTAGAAATAATTGCCCAACCAGTGGAGATGGACAAGGTAGTCCGTAATTATTTCCGTAACCCTCTCGGCATCCCGATGCAGCTATCGGCCAACTTTGGCGAACTGCGGCCTAATCACTGGCACATGGGTCTTGACATACGAACGGGGGCTAAAGAGAATTTACCCGTCTATGCTGCCGCTGAAGGATATATTGCTAAAGTGGGTATCCGTCCACAAAGCTTTGGCCGTTTTATTATTATCAATCACCCTAACGGGCTTTCCACATTATATGCCCACCTGAATGATTTTTATCCCGAACTGGAAGAATATGTTACAGCCCAACAATACAAACAAGAAAGCTGGGCGGTAGAATTGAATTTTACAGAAAAACAGTTTCCCCTTTCCAAAGGAACTTTTATTGCCTACAGTGGTAATACGGGAGGCTCCAGGGGCCCTCACCTTCATTTTGAAATTATTGATACCAAATCAGACAAACGATTAAATCCGTTGCTGTTCAATTTTCCATTACAGGATAATCTGCCACCTGTATTATTCCGGCTGGCGATGTACGACCGCAGTAAGAGTATTTATTCTCAAACACCATTATTTTTTTCTTTGAAGAATACAGATAGTGGCTACATTATCCCCAAACAGCAATTGATAAAAACAGGGTTGGATAAAATTAGCTTCGCCATACAGGCTGTTGACAAGATGGGTGGC
>JAYVKT010000435.1:0-5204 GCA_043768195.1 Chitinophagaceae bacterium
TATATGCACATCCTTTATTTCTTCTATCAATTGCTCTTCTGTTAATGCTTTTGATATTTTATCCGCCTGCACATAACCATGCGTCCGGAAATTTGCGACTGCCACATCACTGATATTTTCCAAAAAAAGAATTTTAATTTTTTCTTTTGGGTAACTGGTATTGCCTGCTTTTGCCATATTGCAAATATAAGTTGGTGCTATTAACATTCAGGCGGTGATTGGGGAAAACTAATCGGGTTGTCCGGATAGCTGCCATCTATTTTTGCAGCAAAGCGAAATATTTTTTATTGAAAACGATTGTTACGGTACTATTAATGGTTCTACTTGCAGCTTGCAATGCGTCATCTAAGGACAAAAAACCTAAAGATGATTCATTGCAGTACTACCCTCCCACACCTGTAAAACTGAGCCAACAGGAATTTCGCCGCTATTACAGGCAGTTGGGTGTGTTCTTAGATACCTCTTTATTAAACAAAGGCTTTAGCGGTGGCATACTTATCGCCAAAGACGGTGAGGTACTTTTTGAAAAGTATATGGGTAAAATTGATCCCCGAAAGAATGACAGCCTTACGAGTTCAACACCACTTCATATTGCTTCCACCTCCAAGACTTTTACAGCCACCGCTATTTTACGAATGGTTGAAGAAAATAAATTGTCGCTGAATGATTCGTTGAATAAATTCTTTCCGGGCTTTCCCTATACCGGGATAACTGTAAAAATGTTACTTAACCATCGCAGCGGCCTGCCTAACTATTTGTATTTTATGAGCAATAATAAATGGGGGATATTGCCCAACGGAAAATGGAACAGGCAATTTGCCAGCAACCAGGATGTGCTGAAAATGATGTATGATAAAAAACCAGACCCAACCGGCAGACCTGATGGTCGGTTTAATTACTCCAATACTAATTACGTTTTACTTGCCCTGATTGTTGAAAGAATAAGTGGGAAGCCCTTTCCTGTTTATATGCAGGAAAAATTATTTCAGCCATTGCGAATGACCAATACATATGTATTCACATTAAAAGATACATTAACGGCCACGCCGTCATTTACCAATAAAAATATTTATTGGAGCTATGATTTTCTTGATGCCACTTACGGCGATAAAAACATTTATACTACCCCGCAGGATTTACTGAAATGGGATCAGGCATTATATACCGACCAGGTAATCAGCAAGCCGATGTTAGATTCTGCATTTGCACCGTACAGTTTTGAAAAACCTTCCATACACAACTATGGACTGGGTTGGCGGTTGCAACTTTTGCCCGATGGGAAAAAAATAGTGTACCATTTTGGTAAATGGCATGGCTGCAATGCCGCCTTTGCCAGATTGATGGATGAAAAAGTAACGGTTATTATTTTAGGTAACCGGTTTACCAGAAGTATTTATCATGCTGCACAACTGAGTTATGATTTTTTTGGCGATTACCAGCAACAGAAAATGTCGGATGCTGATGAAATTGACAGCTTGAAGGTTATACAGCTTAGCCCTCCTGCTCCAAAATCGTCAAAGAGAAAGAAAGCAAACTAACTTTATAAAAAAGGGGAAAAGTTTGGTGCTTAAGTAATATAATATGGCTCCAGAATCATATTTTAAACCCCTAATAAGCAGGCTATAAAGCCCTGTTGCGGTTTGGGGTATTCCCCGCCTTCCCCTATCTTTGCCGCCCGGCGAAAAAGCCGTTTTTTCTATTAATTTTTGATTAAGAATCAACTCTTATGGACAAATTGATTTATCTCGTTCCCATCATGGGACTCATTGGCCTTCTTTACACTGTCGTTAAATTCAGGTGGGTTGCAAAACAGGATGCTGGTAACGACCGCATGAAAGAAATCAGCCAGTACATTGCTGAAGGTGCAATGGCATTTTTGAAAGCTGAGTGGAAAATCCTGGGTTATTTTGTTGCCATCGTTGGTGTTTTGCTGGCGGTAATGGCTACTGCAAATCCTCATTCCCATTGGTCTATTGCTATTGCATTTGTAGCAGGTGCTGTGTTAAGTGCTTTCGCCGGTTATATCGGTATGAAAGCCGCAACAAAAGCCAATGTTCGTACTGCACAAGCGGCCCGTACAAGTCTGAGTAAAGCACTGAATGTGTCATTCACCGGTGGTGCTGTGATGGGTGTTGGTGTGGCAGGCCTTGCGGTGATGGGTCTTGGTGGTTTATATATTGTATTAAAACAAGTTTTTGCACCGGATGCGGCTATTAATTCTGAAGAAATGTTCAGGACGATTGAAGTATTGACAGGTTTCTCCCTCGGTGCTGAATCAATAGCGTTGTTTGCAAGAGTGGGCGGAGGTATCTATACCAAAGCTGCTGACGTAGGTGCTGACCTGGTTGGTAAAGTAGAAGCCGGTATTCCCGAAGATGATCCAAGAAACCCAGCTACCATTGCTGATAATGTTGGTGACAATGTAGGTGATGTGGCTGGTATGGGTGCCGACTTATTTGGTTCTTACGTTGCAACTGTTTTGGCTACAATTGTATTAGGCCAGCAAACAAGTGTTATTAGTAGTGATGATACACTTCATGGCTTTGCACCTGTTGTACTTCCAATGCTGATTGCAGGTGTTGGTATTTTATTTTCTATCGTTGGTACTTTGTTTGTCCGCATTAGTGAGACAGCAGGTATCAATACAAATAATGTACAGAAGGCATTGAACATGGGCAATTGGGGTTCTATGATCCTTACTGCTATTGCTGCGGCAGGTTTAGTGTATTGGCTGATGCCTGAAGCAATGGAATTAAGAGGTGTACTATTTACCAAATGGGGAGTGCTTGGAGCAATTGCTGTTGGACTTGCCGTTGGTGCATTAATGAGTATCATCACAGAATATTATACAGCGATGGGCAAACGTCCTGTTAATTCAATTATTAAACAATCATCTACAGGTCATGCTACCAACGTAATTGGTGGGTTGGCAATTGGTATGGAATCAACTTTCTTACCAATACTTGTTCTGGCTGGTGGTATCTGGGGTTCGTATGAGTGTGCCGGTTTATATGGTGTGGCTATTGCCGCTGCCGGTATGATGGCAACAACGGCTATGCAACTCGCCATTGATGCATTCGGCCCTATTGCTGATAATGCAGGTGGTATTGCTGAAATGAGTGAGTTGCCAAAAGAAGTTCGGGAAAAAACAGACGTATTAGATGCTGTAGGTAATACTACTGCTGCTTCCGGAAAAGGTTTTGCCATTGCTTCTGCTGCATTAACGGCTTTGGCATTGTTTGCAGCCTTTGTTGGTGTAGCCGGCATTACTGGTATAGATATTTATAAAGCGAATGTATTAGCCTGTCTTTTTGTAGGCGGTATGATCCCTTTTATCTTCTCTTCTTTATGTATCCGTGCTGTTGGTGAAGCTGCGATGGCGATGGTGGAAGAAGTTCGTCGTCAGTTCCGCACTATTCCCGGCATTATGGAAGGTACAGGTAAACCTGAATATGATAAATGTGTGGCCATTTCTACAAAGGCATCTCTTAAGAAAATGATGTTGCCGGGTGCTATTGCTATTGTTTCTCCGTTGATAATTGGATTTACTCCCGGTCTTGGTGCTGAAGCATTAGGTGGTTTCCTTGCCGGTGCTACCGTATGCGGAGTGCTGATGGGAATGTTTCAAAACAATGCCGGCGGCGCCTGGGATAATGCTAAAAAATCTTTTGAAAAAGGTGTAGAGATAAATGGTGAGATGTTCTATAAAAAATCAGAACCACATAAAGCATCTGTAACAGGTGATACGGTGGGTGATCCTTTTAAAGATACTTCAGGCCCTTCTATGAACATCCTTATTAAACTGATGTCTATCGTATCTTTGGTAATTGCCCCTACCCTGGCACAGATTGCTGCAAAGAAAATACCAACTCCTTTGCCTCCATCTGCAGGGCCAACGGGAAAAATAATTAAAGCATCAAAACCGGTTGCAGCTATTAATACAAACAATACTGTTACTTATCAATAGTAAATAAGCTGACGCTATTTACTACTACTAAAAGCTTAATCAGAACCATTACATTAAGTCCCGCTGTTTCTACAGGGGGGCTTATTTTTTTAGCCTTTTAAGCTGTGTAAAGTTTTGTGTATTCTTAATGATGCTATTATCGTATCACCATTACGGTTCCCTTCGTTTCTACTTTCTGTCCAACATCACAAGTGCCTTCTACTATCCATACATACACAGCAGGGTCTGATATCTGCTTATCGAGTGTCGAACCGTTCCAACCCAATGATGGTGAGTTAGGAGCAAAATTATATCGTTCAAAAACTTTATTACCCCACCTGTTGTAAACTATAAATTTATTAATGATTTTGTAACCCCTTGTAAGCGGATAAAATCTATCATTCTTCCCATCATTATTAGGTGTAAAGGCAGATGGAAGATTCAGATTAGCATTACTGCAAGCCACAAATACAGTAACATTATCGCTGGCTTTACAGCCATTTGTACTGGTGACTTCAATATTATAATTAGTTGTAAAAGCAGCTATCCCGTTTGTAACCGGGCAAGAGGTGCAGGAAAGAGAATTTATAGCAGGCGACCATAGATACCCTGAAATGCCTGGCCCATACACCGGGCTTAGTGTAAAACTGTTATTAAACGGAACTATCTGATCCGCCCCTGCATTTACAGTTGGTATGGGATAAGTTCTGATGATTGCAGTAGTAGTATCAGCATAACACCCAACCGAGTCAGCCACAATAATGGTATAAGTAATTGCAGTATCCGGCCTGCTTATCGGGTTGCCAATAGTTGTTGAACTTAAATAAGTGGGCGGAGACCAGGTTGTAACCCCGGCAATATTTGTACGATATGGTACTATTGCCTGAGGGCACACAGAAGTATCCGCAGGCAATACCTGCAAGGTAAACGGCGCAAATACCCTTATAAAACTTGTGTCAGTGTTGACGCATCCAAACTGGTTTGTTGCTTGTGCAATATAATTTGTTGTGACCATGGGATTAACAAGTACTGTGTCGCAGGCAGCAGTTACACAGGATAGGTTATAAGTAGTTCTCCACAGCAATGTATCAACCGTAAAAGCAAAAAGATTGATGGATTGTCCGGAACAAATAGTATCTGCTTTTGGAAACACCTGGATATTAGGTGTCGGGTGCACAATTACCGTTACAGAATCTTTCTGTGCACAATTATTAACATCAGTTGCCTTCAATACGATGGTATAATAGCCTGCAGCAGT
>JAYVKT010000436.1:0-3526 GCA_043768195.1 Chitinophagaceae bacterium
ATTTCTTCTTTCAAACAATTAGAAAAAGCCAAGGGAATGTTTGGTGCAAAGAAGAATTACAACGTCGGCTATGCAATTGACCGTTCTGCCAGCTCCAGCGATTTTTTTTCTGATGACAGCCGGGTAAAATATTTCAACATTGGCTTTAGCGGTTATGGTGATGTGACAAGGGTGGAAACAGAAAAAAAATACTTTGATAGCAAATACCTGACCAGCATATATTTTCACAGTTGGTTCCCTGCCAAAGAAAAAATTGTCCGTATTAAAGTTCCCGATTGGCTGGAGCTTGACATCCGGGAGTTTAATTTCAAAGACTATAAAGTAACCAAACAAAAAACCCAGGAAAAAGGTGTTACCATCTACACATTCAGGCTGCAGAATTTAACAGCCATGAAGAATGAAAGAAAAGCTATTGGTGCAGCCTATATGTATCCGCACCTTCAGTTGGTAGTAAAGTCATTTAACTATGATGGCAAAAAAGAAAAAGGCTTTGCCGATGCCGGCGATTTATATAATTGGTACAGCTATTTGTATAAGAAAAGTGTAAACAAACCCGAAGAACTAAAAGCAAAAGTAGCTGAACTAACAAAAGGCAAGACCACTGATATTGACAAGGTGAAATCCATTTTTTACTGGGTGCAGGACAATATCCGCTACATAGCTTTTGAAGACGGCCTGGCAGGTTTTATTCCCGCCACCGTGCAGGATGTTTTTAAATCCAAGTACGGCGATTGCAAAGGCATGGCCAACCTGATGACAGAAATGCTGAAACTCGCCGGGCTCGAAGCTTATATGACATGGATAGGCACCCGCCACATTCCTTATGATTACACTTTGCCTTCACTGGCAGTAGATAATCATTGCATCAGCACCGTTATTCTTGGTGGAAAAGAATACTATCTCGACGGCACAGAGAAATATATTCCTTTTGGTGATTATGCATGGCGCATACAGGGCAAAGAAGTTTTAATAGGCAAAGGCACTGCGTATGATATAAAAAAGGTGCCGGTAATGGATAAGGATAAAAGTAAAGTGCTTACCCAAACAATTTTTAAATTAGAAAATAACCTGCTCAAAGGCCATGTAAAAGTAACCATGACGGGTGAGCAAAGAACCTCCTTTCACCAATTTTATCATGACCTGCCAGCAGATGATAAAAAGAAATTAATTCAGCGGTTTCTGGAATTTGGGAATAAGAACCTTGCCGTTAGCAATGTAAAAACATCTGATTTCAGCAACCGGGAAATCCCCGTAGTGATAGAAGGTGATATTGACCTGAGCAATTATGTAATAACAGAGGACAAAGAAATTTATCTCGGTATCGATTTTTTTCCGGAAGATATGCGGGGCATTATACCCGACAAAGACCGGCAGCAGGATTATGCACTTCACTCAGCTTATGTATCGCAGGATGAAACAGAATTACTATTACCTGTGGGCTATAAAGTTGTTTCTATACCGGCCGCTATCAATGAAAAAGCAGAAGACTATGAAGTAAGCGGTTCGTATGTAGCGAAAGACAATAAAGTAATTTTCAAAAAGACGTTATCCTTTAATACCGGAAGAATAAGAAAAGCTGATTTCGAAAACTGGAAAACGTTTACAAAGAAGCTGAAGGATTTTAACAGCAATCTTATTTTAATCAGAAAACCTTAAATACAGTTTAAAGTTTAATGTTATGGCTTATGAACCACATAGACACAATAGAAACATAGGTTATCACATAGTGCAGCTATGTGTTTATCTATCTGCCTATGCTCCTATTGTGGTTCACAAAAAATTAATTTCAATAATGAACTTTTATTAACATGAAAAAATATTTTTGTATAGCTTTTCTTTCATTAATTGCGGTAACTGCTACCGCACAGGACGACGACACTTTCTCCCCTTCCAAATTAGAATCCATTGCCAGCAATATGAAAGCTGTATGGAATGATGGCGATGCCGATTTCACCACAACCACTACTCCCGAAAAATGGAAGGACGAAAGCGGTGTTATCATTGCACAAAAAACAAAATTTGCCTTTGATAAAGATGCCAACAAACTGGCCGTGTATGAAATTACCCGCCGCCGTATTAAACTCAATGACAGGGATGCCGTGAATTCGTATTCTTCTGTTTATTTCCGTATTGGCTCCACCAATGATGGTGCCGGTGTAAAAATTATTAAAACAAATGGCAACGTACAGGAAGTTTCATTGCGCAATGCCGTATATGTAGAAGACCCTTCTGATGTGCCTTCCACCTTTACCCCTTACATTGGTAAAGTAAATACATACAATGATAAAAGCAAGAGCCGGGTTATCTTTTATAAAATAGCTATCCCGGATCTGGATCCCGGGGATATTATTGACTATGGCACCATTTTCTACGACGATAACACCGTTAAGAAAATGAGCTATATCGAATTTGACCCCATCTATTTTGTTTGCACAAGAGAGTATCCTGTACTCTGTCAAAAATTTGAGATTGATTCTGATAACAACTCTTTTGTAAATTCAAAATCAACCAATGGCGCCCCGCTGTTTAAAGAAACGGGCAACAGCAATGCTGATTACAGTTGGGAAGATCGCAACCGGGACAAACTAAAAGACACCCGTTGGGTAAACAGCTATGTAGAACTGCCGATGGTAAAGTTTCAGATTGTGTTCTCTAAAACAGAAAGCCGTGCCGATCTTTTTATTGGCGATCGGGGAGAGCTGAAACAAAACATCAGCCCGGAAGAGCTGGCAAAAAAAATGAACAACCTGTACAACAGGCTTGATGGCTCAGCTTATTTCAACCTGGCGAAAGCCTATCTGAAACAAATTGCCTACGGCGATATGCGGGAAGATGATTTTATCCAGAAAACATATTATATACTGCGGCATATGTCGCACTTCCGGGGCAATGGTTATTCCAGCCAGTTATTTGTTTCCTGCCTTACCCAGTGCCTCGACCTGCGCAAAATTCCTTACGAACTCGTTGTAACAGCACCCGGCAACCTTACCAAACCCGAGAATATTATTTTTAGAACAGAACCGGAATGGATGCTGAGGGTAAAAGGCAAGTATATTTTTAATGCTACTGTTTTTTCTAACCCCTATGATTTTAAAGAAGAATTTTTAAATACCCCCGCCTATATTATTTCATTAGGCAAAAATCCAACAGCCACTGCCATTACATTACCGCTCAGCGTTCCTGATGAAAACATTACGACCAATACAATTGATGCGACAATAGATACAAGCAGCAGAAATATGGTAATCGTACATCAAAAAGCAATAACAGGACTTAGCAAACAATTTTATAACATAGAAGGATTAGTGTACACTACTGCCTTAGATGATGATCACCGCAGCTATGGTGGCGAAGATGATACAAGAGCTGGTATGAAGGGTGCTTACCTGGAAAGCTATGAAGACAAGCTGCGGGAAAGAAAAAAAGAAGACAAGACCCGGAAACTAGAATACATGAAAAAGTCGCTGGAAGATGATTATGATAACATCAGCAGCTACACCGAGTTTACCCTTAACTCAGATGGCCG
>JAYVKT010000437.1:0-3042 GCA_043768195.1 Chitinophagaceae bacterium
CAGCTATACCCACTACAGGCAGGCATATTTACCATTGATGCGATGGAAGTAAAGAATAGAGTTGAATTTTCTAAAAGTGCAGTGAATAAAAAAACAGAACAGGAAATTATTGAAGGTCTTTTAGGAAACAACGATGACGAAACCCCAAAGGAAGGGACAGATGTGTTTGAAACAACTATCAATACGGAGCCGGTTGTTATTAATGTAAAAGCAGTTCCGGAAAAAAATAAGCCAATAGCTTTTGCAGGGGCAGCTGGCCAGTTTACTATATCAGCCTCAGTACCAAAAAATAACCTGGCAAAGAATGAACAGGGTTTTCTTGATATTACTGTTGCCGGAAAAGGAAATTTTATACAAATAAGTGCACCCGAAGTGCAATGGCCCATAGGAGTAGAGGGGTTTGAGCCAATTGTAAAAGATGAATTAGATAAAACAAAATCACCACTAACAGGCACCCGCATATTCCGGTATACTTTTGTATGTGCCACAGGAGGGGTGTACAAACTATTGCCGGTTAGTTTTTCATTTTTCAATACTGATAGTAACAAGTATAGTACAACGGAAACAAAAAATATTGAGGTGGCTGTGAGTAATGAAGGCATAAAGAAACCAATAACAACAACACAAAAAATATCTGTTGCAGAAAAAAGTGAAAAAGCAGCCAGGGTTGCAGTCGGCATTGTTGTATTACTGGTGCTGTTGATTTTGTTGTATTGGGTATTTAGTAAAAAAAATACGGCGACATCAATACCGCCCAGCCTGAAACCAACCATACCCTCAATAGATGAGTTATTGTCTCCCGTTCAACTATTAGTTTCGGAAGATGGCAGACAGTTTTATACACTGCTTCATACTATTATCTGGCAGTTTGCGGGGGAGGAATTTGATTTATACGGAAGTGGCCGGAATAAACAGGCACTGGCAGTAAAAATGAATACCGCAGGAATTGGTAGCGAAATAATCAACAGGTTGTTCCAGGTACTTGAACAATGTGAAGCAGGAATGTTTACTACGGCCAATTTAGAACAGGATAAACAAGGCCTTTTAACTGAAACAAAAAAAATTCTGGAAACTATTTATCCTTCTGCTGCTTAAATGAGCTATTCTGCATACTTATATCCAACACCTCTTACGGAATGAAAATATTTGGGATTGCGGCTGTCTTCTTCAAAATACTTTCGGAAGTTAAGAATGAAGTTGTCAATCGTTCTGGTAGTAGGATAAACATTATAGCCCCAAACTGATTGCAGGATTTTTTCTCTTGGCACTACTTCGTTTTTATTTTCGATGAGTAACTTAAGGAGCATGGTCTCTTTTTTACTCAGCGAAATTTTTTCACCGTTATTTTTTATGGCTTCCTGCCCCTTAAAATCAAGGGTATTCCCTCCAAATGAATAAGAATCCCCAACAGTTGTTTTATCCTGTAGTTTTTTGTTCTTATTAATGAGTTTATGAATTCTTAAAAGAAGTTCTTCCAGATTAAATGGTTTGGTAAGATAATCATCTGCCCCTTTTTTTAATCCCAACACCCTGTCGGCACTGCTGTTTTTAGCACTTAAAATCAGGATGGGCACTTCATTATTGCTAGGCGGATTGTTTCGGTAACACTGATGCCATCCATTTCCGGCAGCATAACATCAAGAATAATAAGATCGAAATATTCTCCTTCAATGGTTTTTAGGGCCGCTGCTCCATCAAAGGCTGATGTCACATCATAATTCTCCAGCTCAAGGTTCAGCTTCAGGGCTTCATGAAGATTTTCTTCATCTTCTACGAGTAAAATGGATGTTTTTCTCTCTGCACTCATAATTTTAAAATAACGACAAAATTACTTCCCTGTGGTACATTGTTTGTCACCGAAATGTCGCCATTATGATCCCGGGCTATTTTCCGGCAAAGGTACAAGCCAAGGCCGGTACCTTGAGTTTTACGGGTAGCTTCATTACCGATACGATAGAATTTTGTAAATATCCGTTTCTTTTCTTCGTCAGCAATCCCCGGGCCTTCATCCTTTATTTGTAGTGCAACATTGGTTCTGTGTTTTTTTAGTACTGCGGTAACAGGGCTTTCTTTTGGAGAGTATTTGATGGCATTTTGCAGTAAATTATTAATCAGCATTTGCAGCAACAAGGGGTCGCCTTTTACATCTGCATCAGCTTCTATGTCTTCCCCAAAAACCCTGTCAGGAAAACGGTTCCTGAAATCCTGCATACAATCTTTAAGCAGGGTAGAAAGATCCAATTCTTCTTTTGTTGATTGGTAACCGCCACCTTCTAATTGTGAGGCAATTAAAATATTATTAGTTAAAAAATTTAGCCGGGCCGTTTCATCTAAGGTGTTGCGCAGCAATTTTTTTTGCTTCTCCGGGTCAAGGTTGTATTTTTGTAGTGTTTCAAGATTTAGTTTGGCTACGGCAATTGGTGTTTTTAATTCATGGGTAACCGCCATCATAAAATTCTGCTGCTGCTGCTGTAGCTTAAACTGCCGGCGGACAGAACGATACACAAAGACAGCACCAATAATAATCAGGATTAAAAAAGTTATTCCCTCGCTAATGTATTTGCCAGTATTTCTTTTCGTTTCGTTATCAATAGCAAAAAGTTTATCTCCTAATTCAATAAGCGACAAGGAGTCTTTTTTAATATCAATTGATGTATACTGGAGGTTGGCAATCTGTTTGTTTTGTTTTTCGAGTGATATAAACCACCAGGCTAATGCTGCTACAATATAGAGCAGCAGCATCCAGTACATAAAAGTAGTGCGGCGTAATCTTTTGTGGGTAACATGCGGCATACTGCAAAGATGCTGTTATTGTTTCTTTTCAAGGCGAAGGCCCGCATTCAGCACATTATTCAGCGGATTTTCCCGCATTATTTGTTCAAGGCTGAAAATATATTCACCGGGTTTCCTGAAATAAAATTCAGATCCTGCTGGTGTTAGCAGAATGCGGTGTTCATAAATATCATCCATGCCGCTGGCCAGCCAACCTTCGTTGTCTGTGGCAAGGCGTAAATCATACCTCACCGTTTGGGTGCTATCCTG
>JAYVKT010000438.1:0-3452 GCA_043768195.1 Chitinophagaceae bacterium
GTTCAAACCCCACAATTCTATCTAATATCCGGCGGGCCTGCTGTGCCATTACAAGATTCATATCAAGCAGTCGGGGATTCTGTACAGCCGATTGTATCGCAGTTTTAGTAATCTCATGAAAAACGATACGTTTGGTCGTTTTCGGATCCAAACCCAATACTTCACACAAATGCCAGCTAATGGCTTCACCCTCACGGTCCTCATCCGTTGCCAGCCATACTTCGCCGGATTTTTTTGCCAACGCCTTCAGGTCATTTACCACTTTTTGTTTGTCTTCCGGTACTATGTAAGTGGGTTCAAAATTTTTCTCCAGATTGATGCCCATACCGGCTTTCTCCAGGTCACGGATATGGCCAAAACAACTCTTTACCTGGAAATCACTCCCCAGTATTTTCTCAATTGTTTTTGCCTTCGCAGGGCTCTCTACTATCAATAAGTTTTTCGCCATAATGGATACAATATTATACTACAAAACCGCTTTTCAGCGGCCGCAAGGTAGGACAAGGATAATAAATTTTTCGGGAAAACAAATTTTATCGTCTGTTTAGCGACTGGTTTTGATGAAGAAATACACCGGATTGGTATCTGAATTTCAGTTATAATTTTGATCTAAAGAAGGTGCTGATGCTTTCTACCCACCTCTTGTATTCCTTGCCTGAAGGGTGTAACCCATCATTTGCCAGCAAACTATTATCTGTGGCGGCTTCCCTTGTCCAGGGGGTGATATTTATATAGTGTACATTATATTGTTGGGCAATTTGTTTGTTGGCGGCGTTGTATGCATCAATTTCTCTGGCAATTTGTGCCCTGTCACGGCCGTTGGCAAAAGGGGTAACACCCCAGTCAGGAATAGATAGTACAATAACCCGGTCAGGTTTATCACCGGCATAGCGAATGGCTTTTTTTAATAACTCTTCGAATGCTGGTTTATAGCTATCAACTGAATAGCCCCGGTATTGATTATTTACACCAATCAGCAAGGAAACAAAATCATACGAAGAACGTAATGGGTTTTCGGCATTTGCTGCAACAATGCCAGCTTCCAATTCATCTGTTATCCACCCGGTTTTAGCTATAATCCGGGCCGGCTTAAATGCGATTGCATTGTTTAACATTGAACTTACTACCTGATTAGGAAAATTTTCTGTAGCCGGAACGCTTTGACCGATGGTATAGGAATCGCCTAAGGCGAGGTAATAATATTGTTTGGCGGGCATGGGGGTATAAGTTATTGTACTGCCGGCAGTTTGCTTATTGCAACTGCCAAAGCATGTAAAGAAAAACAATATTGATAAAACTTGCTTCATAAAAAATCAACAATTGATTTGCTCACTTTGTTGTCACGGTAAATGCGCCGGTGACCCAAACCTTTTGTAATTACGAATTCAATATTAGGATAGTTTTCGGCTTTTACTTTCAGTACATCGCCAAGCGGAGTTATTTCATCCTCCTCATCCTGAAACCAGAGCACTTTAGCCCGGATATGTTTCATAGCTCTTTTGATAGAATACCAATCTGAACTTACTCCACCGGCTTTAATAATTATTTTTTCAAACTCAGGTCGCACAGCCGGGTCTAATTGAAGAAAATTAAAAAAAGTATCAATGGCTGTGCTGGTTTCAGTTGCCGGGGCAATCAGCACCAGCCGGAAGTCTGAAGTATGGCTGATTTCTTCCAATGCAAGGCTTACAGCCAATCCGCCAAATGAATGAGCCATATACGATTGTACCGGGCCATATTTTTTATTAATCTCCTGAATCATTCGTTTATACAATGGGGCATTAATTTTTTTACCAGCACTTCTTCCATGCGCCGGTGCATCAAAAGCCAGCACTTCATATCCTTTTTTTATCAGGGGCTTCACATAGCGGTCAAAATTGGTAACAGAAGATTCATAGCCATGCAGGATAAGTACTTTTCGTTCAGCAGGATGATTAAACCGCCAGCCCCGGACAATGACCCCATCAATTTCGAAATGAAGTTTTTCTGCGGTTTCAAAAATCGTTGGCAGTTTCTTCTTATTCCGGCTTTGTGGTGTGCAAAAAAGTTCAAAAGCCTTTTCCGCAGCTTTCTTCCGGGAGATGGCAGCAAGAAGCTTGAATTTTGTACGGATATAGCGGAGTGCCAAACGTTGTGATAATTTCATGCAACGCAAAAATAGGCTGTACTTTTACATAGCAGTAAATATTACCTAACAAGAAAAACAACCGGGGTTTATGAATATAGTAATTATCGGTTCGGGCAATGTGGCAGCGGTGCTGGGAAGAAAATTTAAAGCAGCCGGGCATGAGATTGCACAGATATACAGCCGTAATGCCGCTGCAGCAACAGAACTGGCTTATGAATGGAACAGTGAGTCCACCAATTATAAAAGCACAATTATTACGACGGCTGATGTTTACCTGATTGCAGTTAATGATGACTCAATTGATGAGGTTACACAAGGATTGTTATTACCTGGAAAGGTGGTAGCCCATACTGCTGCATCAGTTCCAAAAGAAGTTCTGCAAAAAGTAAGCAACCACTATGGAGTTTTTTATCCTTTGCAAAGTTTGCGGAAGGATATGGTTGCATTACCCGATGTACCTGTTTTCTTTGACGGTAGCGATGAAAAAACAAAAAAAATACTGGCAGCACTGGCTTATTCCATTTCGGCAGAAAAAATAATGGAAGCCGACGATAATGCAAGATTGAAACTGCATGTGGCAGCAGTTGTTGTTAGTAATTTTGTCAACCACCTTTATACACTCGCCGAAGATTATTGCAGAAAAGAAGGTCTGGATTTTAAACAGTTATTACCATTGATTGAAGAGACCGCTTCCAGATTGAACAAGTCTTCTCCTCAACAAGCCCAGACAGGCCCGGCTCTCCGGCATGATAGTGAAACTATTCATAAACACCTGGAGCTATTAAAAGCCCACCCTCAATTGAAGAATATTTATGTGTTGCTGACGGAAAGCATCCAGCAGACAAAGTGATTTTTACTAAAGAGATTTTTACCTGCGGCAAAAAATGAATATAATTTTTAACCGCAGAGGCGGGGAGGTGCAGCGGTTGTTAGCAAAAGGATGTCTTTTAGTTGTATTTCTCTGCTACCCGGCGTCTCTGCGGTTATTCTCTCCCCTGTATTTTCCCGAACAAGTAAATACATTGCTTGTTTTACCATTATTTTTGCTGCCTGAATAGAAAAACAAGATGTATACGATTAAATTCAATTTTGAACAGAAAGGATTAGAGCCAATAACACTTAGTAATGTTGAAGCAGGTCAATCGTTATTGGAAATAGCTTTAGGCAACGATGTAGAACTTCACCATAACTGTGGTGGCGTATGCGCCTGCAGCACCTGCCATTTATATGTTGACAAAGGAGCTGATTTTTTAGAAGAACTGAGTGACAGGGAAGAAGACTTTATTGACAGGGCAGTAAGCCCAAAGCTCAGTTCCAGATTAGG
>JAYVKT010000439.1:0-5825 GCA_043768195.1 Chitinophagaceae bacterium
CTCGGCAGCACCCGGGTCAATCACATTACCATTGGCATCATCCCACACTTTTCCAGCGATATTAATACCCGGGCCAACTAATAAGTGAATAGTAGCATCGGCACATAAAGGCTGTGGAGCAACAACAGTCACATCACAAATAGTGTAAGGCAACCTGTCGGGACCAACATAACCTGTGGGGGGTGTATATAAATAAGTGCCATTAGCAAAGAACTGTACTGTGCCTCCCTGTGCAGTAGCTACCGGAGCACCAATTGGTGTAGCAGGGCCAGCAGGTACAATGGTAACACCCATGTAAGAAACAGGATCTCCATTTGGATCACTGTCGTTGGTGATAAAGTTTCCGGCTACTGGTTTGTTAATAGTAGTATATCCAAAATCATCGCCAGCCACTGGTGGATCATTTTGTGGCCCGTTTGGATCTTTCAATACATCAATATGCAAAATAGCAGTTGATGTAGCACCATTGGCATCGGTAATAGTATAAGGAACATTAATTGAACCTACAAAACCCGCAGTTGGTGTAAATGTGTACGTTCCGTTTGCATTGATGGTAAGTGTACCCGCATTAGCAACCGGGTTACCATTTAAATCTACACCCGAAACGATACCAGGTGTACCAACTGTGCCACCAACAAAACTGGTAACGGTAAAGGCATCATTTTGCGGGTCACGGTCGTTTACAAATAAACTGCCACCAACCGGCGCACCGTAACTTATATTTTCATCATTATTTGCAATAACGGTATTGATACCTGTTGTAGGTAGCGGATCTACTGTTATAGTTAAATATGCTGTATCACATTTTGATAAATTACCATTATCGCACAAGCGGTATGGCACACTTACTGTTCCGGTAAAGGCCGGATCAGGATCGAAGGTGTAAGAACCATCGGCGGCAAATGTTAAGACACCGGCATTGGCAACGGGAGTTCCCGTTTTATCTACACCACTTACAGTAGCCCCGGTTGTAATTGGCGCACCCGGAGTAGCACCTTGTGCCAGGAATGAGCCAAATGTCTGGGTATTATTTTCTTTATCAAAGTCGTTGGCCAATACGCCACCACTTACATTCACATCCTGCCAGGTACTGTTCTCATCATTAAGAGCATCAGTACTATTATTAACACCGACTAACAGGTGCAGGAATGCGGTATTGCATAATGGTTGTGGAGCAACTACTGTAACATCACAAATTGTATAAGCTACATTATCAGGTCCTACATAGCCGGCAGGCGGTGTGTAGGTGTAAGTGCCATTGGCAAAGAATTGTACCGTTCCACCTTGTACTGTTGCAACCGGTGTACCAATTGGTGTTGCTGCGCCACCTGTATTAATAGTAACTCCGTTCAATGATACAGGATCATTGTTTGGATCGCTATCGTTTATTATAAAGCTGGATGTAACCGGCGTATTAATATTGGTATAAGCAAAATCATCGCCGGGCTGTGGTGGATCATTCATCGGCCCGTTTGCATCTACCAGTACATCAATATGCAGAATGGCAGTTGCACATGCCGGAGGTATTATATTATCGCAAATAGTATATGGCACATCTATTGAGCCTGTAAAATCTGCTACGGGTGTAAAGGTATAAGTGCCGTTAGCATTTATAGTTAATGAACCGGCATTACTTACCGGCTTACCGGAAGTGGTAACACCGCCAACTATTACAGGCGAACCAACTGTTCCGGTTCCATCGGGAGTGCCATCACCATTGGTATCATAATTATAACCCGTAACAGTAAATGGATTTCCCTGCGGGTCTCTGTCATTGACAAATAAAGAGCTGCTGACAGTGGCTCCGGCAAACACACGGTTTTCATCATTATTGGCAATAACACTATTGGCAACACCTGGCAATGGATTAACAGTGATGCGGAGATTGGCCGTATCATAAGCGGTGTTCACATTAGCATCTTGTATTGAATAAGGAACATTAACTACTCCGGTAAAATTAAGAGCCGGTGTGTAGGTATATGTACCATTTGGATTTATTGATATGCTGCCCGCATTGGGTACAGGTACTCCATTGGCATCAAACCCACTTACAACATGGCTGCCCGATGTATAAGATATGCCTCCGATAATAAATCCATTAAATACAATCGGGTTATCACCCTGTGGATCAAAATCATTACCGAGTGTACCACCGCTAACGGGTGTATTTACCCAGGTACTGTTTTCATCGTTAATGGCGATAACAGTATTAGGTGCATCAATAGTTATGGTTAATGTAGCTGTTGCACATAAATCAGGGCCCTGTGCACAGGTAGCCGGATTGGTGATGGGTATATCACATATTCTGTAAGTCAATACATCTGTACCATAATAGCCGGCATTGGGTGTATATTCTATTTGTCCATTGGCCGGATTAACCACCGCAGTACCATGCAAAGGTGCAACCGTAATAGTAGGTATCGTCAACGGCTGATTATCCGGGTCGCTGTCATTATCTCTTACACTGGCAAACAGCACCTGATCCATATTGGTGTTCTCCACATCATTTACTGCAACAGGTGCCGTGTTTGGTGGATTGAAAACGGTAATAGTTACAGTAGCCGGTGCCGACACTTGTGGTGTTATTCCATTGTCTGTTACGGTATATGTAAATGTAACCATACCAAGGAAGCCCACAGCAGGGTTATACGTAACAGTGCCATCATTATTATTAACTAAAGTACCGGCAGCAACTGGTGTTAATCCGCTAAGGTTGGTAACGGTTAATGACCCATTTTCAGGATCTGTATCGTTGCCAAGCAAACTGATAGTATTAGAAAAACAAGGAAGAATGGTTTTGGTGTCGTTAGTGGCAACTGGCACACGGTTTAGCACAGTAACAGTTATTATAGCTGTTGCACACAATGAACTACCACAGGCAGGCGTTGGTTCGCATACCCGGTAGGTAATAGTATTGGTTCCTGTAAACCCTGCATTGGGCGTATAAACTACATTACCACTGCCATCTACTGTGGCTGTGCCATTAGCCGGTTGTGTAACAATGGTAACAGGATATGTATTGTTTAATGAAGCAATTTCCGGGTCAGTATCATTAGCCCTTACATTAATTGTTTGTACCGTACCACTTAATGCACCGGCAGGCGCATCATTATTGGCAATAATCTGCCCGTTGGTGATGTTGATATAAACAGTGGCAATATCACTTAAACCAGAGCCGGTATGGGTAACCTGGTAGGTTAAAGAACGAACACCATTGAATGTTGTGTTGGGTGTATAAGTAATTATCCCGGTTGTACCATCAATAGTTGCAATTCCAGAAGCAGGAGGTGAAACAATACTATAAGTTCTTGCCCCTGCAACAGGATAAAAATCATTAGTAGCCGTAGGAATATTAACTGCTACTGCGTTTGGCGTTGTAGCTGTATCTGGTAATGCTAATGGGGCACGGACTGGAATGGCAGGACAGGTTGCAGGTACTGACCAGTCAAAGGTCAATAATGGCCTGTTTCCTGCTGTTCCATTTTCTCTAGAACCAAAATCTTTATTTTCATTTCCAGTACCTTCTGTTGAAAATTTCAACATTAACCCATTATTGGCATTAGTACCATTTACCCAGTTTTGTATAAGCGAATTCATTGTACCAGCTGTCCAATTATAAGTTCCTGTAGTGCTTACGGATGAAGTAGCATGTGCCGTCACATTAAAATCTCCACCGGCTGTTGTCCATGCCGTTGGTCCGGCTATTAATCTGTTGTTCCAGTTTGAGGTACCTGCACCACCATTAGCTGCTCCCTCATCCCATGTATTTGTTATGCGATGTACAGATACATTAAAGGCCGTATTGTTTTTTACAGTTGTAGCCACCATTCGTAAATTGGTATTAGTAATGGTTGCAGCAGCTGGTATTGATGTTAAATCAAATTGAAGTAAACCCCTATAAATTTTATTATTCTGTCCGTCAATCCTTACAAAAGTAGAGCTGCCGAAATTTTCATTTCCGCCTGATTCTTCCCTTATAGAATTATCTTTAATTGGTATTTGAGAATAACTTCCTGATGAACCCGGAGCAGACTGAAAAGTTCCTGCATCGCAGGCATCATTGGTAACTGTTACAGTTACCGTAGCGGTATTATAACCACCACTGCCATTGGTTACCCGGTAAGTAAAATTATCTGTTGGCCCACCAAAATCAGCACTGGGCACATAAGTAATGGTATTATCTGTATTGATAGACACCCTGCCATTGGCCGGGCCCGATGTAATTCCTATAACAGTTAATCCACCGGCGTCATTGGCCAAAACATTAAAGGTGCCAATGGCATCTTCTGCAATAGTAAATGCATCATCGGCTGCAGCCGGTGTTGACCCGCCTGTTGTGGTAATGGTTAAAGTGCTGTTAGAGCATAATGGTGCCGGTGTAGCATTGTTACAAACGGTATAGGTAAGTACTAATGGACCTGTAAAGTTTGCATTGGGTGTAAACGTTACATCACCTGCTGCTGTAAATGAAACAGTACCATTTACAGCACCTGTTACGTTTGTTAATGTAAGCAATAACCCTGCTGGGTCTACGTCATTAGTTAATACATTTTTAGTAACTGCAGTCCCTGCTCCGCAGGTAACACTCACAGATGCCACATCCGGATTAGCCGTAGGTCCTACAGGAGTTGGAACTATAACAACCGGGAAAGATTCGAATGAACTTCTGCCGCAATTGTCAGTAACCCGGCAGGTAATAACACAGGGTGTAGAACTTCCTACTGTTGGTGCTCTAAATGTGGTGGCTGCTGCTGTTGCATTATCAAATGTGCCCCCACAACTGCTGGTCCATAAATAACTAAACGTTACCCCCGATAATGGGGATGTGGCAGAAACAGAAACAGGTACTGCGGCTCCACTATTAATATTTTGTCCGGCTGTAACTCCGGTTACAGTAATATTTGGTGCTTTAGGTTGCACCTGAAAAAAGCTGAAATTAAAAAAGGCTCTTTGGGCAGCCACATCCGCAGCAGTTCCTTTATTATGTGTGTGACCGGCTTCGTACATTACATATCCTCTGGCCGGGTTATCAAAAGCTCTTCCGTAAACAATGAGTGCTGCAATGTTGCCATTGGCAAGATCCGGAACGGCTACGTTAGCCTGTGTTGGATCATAAGCAATAATTCTGGCACCGGGCCTCCAACGGGTATTGTTTGGTGCAAGATCCTGCTTGGGTAAATATATTTGTTCAGAGCCGTTTAACTGGGCTGCGTCTGTAGTTCCTAAATATTGTGCAACAGGGTCATCAAAAAACTGGTGTGTATATGGTATGGAACCACCTGCATGAGAGCCCCAAAGCGTTAAACTATTATTGGGCCATGGTGTTGGTGCTACAGCAGTGGTTCTGGTAGAAAGAAAATTCATCTGCTCGGTGGTATTTCCAGGATTAATAGAATTTTCTAATGCACTTACAGCATGACAGGCGGCCCAGATAGAACCCAACGCATTCTGATTCCAGAAAAACAGGTTACTATGTGTGGCCCAGGTAGGATCGGCATGGGGCATTACAAAAAAATCATCACACACATCAAGTGTTTGCGGCGATTTCCAGTTATATGCGTTGGGGAATGCTCCTAAAGTTATTCCGGCATTGGTTAAATATCCCTGGGCTATAGATCCGTTTGCAGCATCCAGTGTCCAGCGGGGTGGAGCTTTAAGTGTTTGTGTTACGGTTACTGTAAGCGATGAAGTTGTAGTTGTACCTACAACACCCTGGAGTATCGAGGAAGTAATTTTTGCGTTTACAGCAGCACTTCTGTATTCGGCAGGAATAATAAATGTTCCTCCTTTGTATTGTACTGCATTGTAGGTAAAATCAATACCAT
>JAYVKT010000440.1:0-2186 GCA_043768195.1 Chitinophagaceae bacterium
AGTATTATGCAAATAAAAAATAAGGCCGTAAGCCTCATTGAATATTATAAAAACAAATATCATTTTGAATAAAAGTGAAATATTATGGAAGCACATGCCCACACCCACACCGCAAGAAAAAAATGGACCCACTATTTCTGGGAGTTTTTAATGCTGTTCCTCGCTGTTTCATTGGGGTTTTATGCGGAAAACACCCGGGAAACTATTCTTCACAAAAAAGAAGTGAAGACACAGTTGAACTCTATGTTATCCGACCTGCGGTCAGATATCATCCTTTTTGACTCCGTAACAGACCGCAATAGTTACGGCGCACAGATGGCCGATTCACTGGTGGAGTTGTTACACTCGGATATTACAAATACCACCGAGATTTATTTTGCCGCCAGAACTGTTACGGCCAATCTTGGGTATTACTATACCAACTCTAAGTCGTTTGAGCAGCTTAAAACTGCAGGCTTACTCCGGTATATAAAAAACAAAGAATTGCTGGATAGTATCGGTACCTATTATGCATCTTTTCAGTGGCTGACCAATCAGATAGACCTGCAGCGTTTGAAAATGGATGAAATTCACAAAGGAAATGCCCGGTTGTTCGACAGTTATGTTTTTCAGCAAATGATGACTGATATAAAAATTATCGCTGCTACTGCTACAGGTGGTCAGCGAACAACTATCAGAAAACCTTTGGCAAAGCCATCCTTGCTTTCTAATGATGTAAAGGATATAAACACCGTATCGCTTAACTATCATTACTATTCCACTACCCTTAAGTTTTATAGCCGTAATGCTGGTGCCCTTCAAAACCGGGCAAAAGGGCTTATTGAAATGATTAAAAAGGAATACAGGTTCAAGTAAAAAAATAAATTTATGGAAGTACACCACCATGCAAACACCGCCCGATAAAAATTGACCCATTACCTCTGGGAGTTTTTAATGTTGTAGGGTGTACAGAGGCGTAGCCTCGATTTGATATTGTAACAACGGGTTTTAACCCATTGTGAAAAAGACTAAAAGTAAAATAGAGAGCCGTAGGCTCGTTACATTTGAAGACGATAAGCCGTGCCGATGGCACTCATACCCCATCACAGTTCTTTCCACCGGACTAAAGTCCGGTGTTATAAAATAAACCCGAGCCTACGGCTCTACAAGCTATTTAAAAACTAACAATAAAATATTTATGGAAGTACATGCCCACACTGCCCGCAAAAAATGGACCCACTATTTTTGGGAGTTTCTAATGTTGTAGGGTGTCCAGAGGCGTAGCCTCGATTCGATATTGTAACTACGGGTTTCAACCCGTTGCAACATGCAGAAAGTATGAAAGAGAGCCGTAGGCTCGGTACATTTGAAGATGATAGGCCGTGCCGATGGCACTCATACCCCATCAGAGTTCTTTCCACCGGACTAAAGTCCGGTGTTATAAAATAAACCCGAGCCTACGGCTCTACCAGCTATTAACCACTTGAAATAAATCATTTATGGAAGTACATGCCCACACCCACACTGCCCGAAAAAAATGGACCCATTATTTCTGGGAGTTTATAATGTTGTTCCTTGCTGTGTTCTGCGGGTTTTTAGCAGAGTATCAATTGGAACATAAAATTGAAAAAGATAGGGAGAAGCAATATTCCAAAACATTATACGAAGACCTGAAAGCCGATACAGCTATATTGAATGGTTTGATACGGGAAACTAATTTTGTTATACCCAAGATTGATAGTTTCCGGTTGCTGGTACATACAAAGGCCATTGACGATATTCCATCCGGCACCTGGTACTATTATGGAAGGTTTGGTACAAGAGGTATAGCAGCACCACTTCAGAACGCTACACTGCAACAATTAGTAAGTTCAGGCGGCCTTCGTTATTTTAAGAAACAAAATGTGGTGTATGAAATCGCAGCTTACGAACAGTCAACAAAAGATATTAGTAATAGTAGTGACGCACAGTTAACTACTCTCAATGAAACGATTAAAGCAAGGAACCAGATATTTGATTCATGGTACATAGATGAAATAATGAGTATTACTATTAGCAGCAGCAAAGTAGATTCATTTAAACAAGCATCTTATCCGTTATTATCAAGGAAAAAAGAAGATTTTATACAATATGCAAATTTTTGCCAGGTGAGGTCTTTTAATATGAAAAGACTGGCTGAAAGATGGACCAAAGCATTAAACAATGCT
>JAYVKT010000441.1:0-7424 GCA_043768195.1 Chitinophagaceae bacterium
AAAAGTTTGAGTAAACAATTTGAGCAGGGGCTAAGTAATTTGAAGAAGATGGTGGAAGGGATAGGAAGTTAATTGGTGGATTAGTTTATTGGTTAATTAGGTTTTCAATTCAAGTTTTCTTTTTACCTATTATATTTTACTCAATTCTGCTCTTGTTAAATCACTGTCTTTAATATTACCCGTATTCAACGTTGTTGCAGGTTCAAACAACATTATCTCCACTTCTTCTTTGGCTACTGGTTTATGTTCTACTCCTCTCGGCATTATTAAAAACTCGCCTTCATTTATTGTAATTATTTTATCCTCCAAGGCAGTCCCTTCGGACCGCAGGTGCATATCAAAACTTCCTTTTACTACATAAAACAATTCATCTTCGTTATCATGATGATGCCAGACAAATTCTCCTTTAAATTTTACCAGCTTTACTTGTTGCCCGTTTAGCTCTCCGGCAATTCTTGGGTTAAAGTAATCACTGAAGGTGGATAGTTTCTGGGCTACGTTTATTTTTTCCATTTTATTTTTATTGAATAGAAATACAATCTGCGGTAGCTTTTGCTTTTTTTCTGATTACATCCATGTTTGCATTTATCTCATCATAAACCAATGCTACCGCCATCCGCCGAAAAGGTCTTGTACTTGGTTTGCCAAATACTCTTACACCTGTGTTGGTTTGTTCCAATGCTTTTTCAATTCCTGTTATTGTAAATTGTTCGGCTGATTTATTTGCGAGAACAACAGCACTTGCGCCGGCTCTTTCTAATTTTATTTCAGGGATAGGTAAACCGAGGATGGCTCTTGCATGTAATTCAAACTCAGATAAATTTTGTGTGCCTGCCAGTGTAACCATACCTGTGTCATGTGGCCGTGGGCTTAGTTCTGAGAAATACACTCCTTTATCGGTTAAGAAAAATTCTACTCCCCATAAGCCAGCACCGGTAAGTGCGGTGGTAACTTTCGCAGCCATATCACAGGCATCCGTATAATCTTTTTCGCTAATGGCAACGGGTTGCCAGCTTTCCTGGTAGTCGCCTCTTTCCTGCCGGTGGCCGATTGGTGGGCAGAATAATGTTGTTCCATTTTTTTGTGTAACCGTCAGCAAAGTTATTTCCGTATGAAAAGAAATAAATTCTTCAATAATTACTTCTTTTATATCACCTCTTGAATTATTGATAGCATATTCCCAAACTGTTTGTTTGTCTTCTTCTTTCTTTAGTACACTTTGTCCTTTGCCGGAGGATGACATCAATGGTTTTACCACACAGGGCAAACCAATTTCCTTTACTGCTTTAGTAAATTCTTCAAACGAAGTGGCATAAAAACATTTCGCTGTACGCAAACCCAGTTCTTTGCTTGCCAAATCCCGTATCAACTTTCTGTTCATGGTAAAGTTGGCAGCTTTGGCACTGGGCACTACTTGTATGGTTTGTTTTTCGTAGTCATAAAACCGTTCGGTTCTTATGGCTTCTATTTCAGGAACAATTAAATCGGGTTTATGTTTTGCTACCACTGCATCTAACTGTTCACCATTCAGCATATCAATTACTTCAAATCCATCGGCTACCTGCATAGCTGGTGCACCGGGATAACTATCAACTGCTATTACAGTTTGTCCTAATCGTTTTAAGGAGATAACTAATTCTTTGCCGAGTTCGCCGCTGCCGAGGAGAAGTATTTTTTTGTGCATGGTGCAAAGTAAATGAAATACAGGAACACGGATGACACGGACTTAACGGATTAACACAGATTATTTTGCTACGCAAAATTGCAGATGCCTTGTTTCTAAAATTTTTTTACTCTGCCAATCCTCTTTCAGCGTAGCTGAAAAAATCCGTGTTAATCTATCCTATCAGTGCCATCCGTGTTCCTGTATTTAATCAGCTAAAAAAAGAATTGCTCTTTCACAATTTTTCCATCTTTTACTTCATACACAGCTATTTCATCCAATTTCATCCGGCCGGCTCCTTTCATGGTTACATCCATTCCCATGGCTACGCTAAAGTGATTACCGGCAATAACTGGTTCGGTAGAATAACCACCGTGCATTTCTTCTACCATTGCACCAAATGCAGCTCCTTTTGCTTTAATGGCCTCTATACCTTCCGCATTTGCCATACCCATGGCCGCTGCATGGGCTGGTTCAATACTTACTGCATTACCGGCATACAGTTCTTCCTGTACCTTATCCCATTGTCCTGTTTGTGCCAGTTCATTGAACCGTGCGGCTACTTCTTGTGTTGTCATAACGTAAGATTTTTGTTTATAAAATTTTGGACAGAAAAGCTACACCGTTTTTATTTGGCAAACAATTAAATATTGCCGAAGTGAATTTTTTCTACTTTGGCATAATTATGAAGCAGGAAATTTTCAGGATGAACTTATTTTTACAAGGATGAATAAAGCATTTTTCGTCCTTTCGCATAATATGAAACACAAATACATTTCACGCAAAGACAGCAACGGCGCAAAGGCGCAAACCTGCCTGTCCGGCAGGCAGGAAATACATAAGATTATTTTATATTTTCTCCTGATATTATCTTTTACTGCTTGTTCGGTCAGCAAGAATCCGCTGCGTAAGGAAATCAGGCTTTTGCAAAAAGGTATTATAAAAGATGATACCAGTTTTATATATGCGTTGCCATACGAAGAAGGAAAATCATTCCGAGTGATACAGGGTTATTTCCGTGGATTTACTCACCGGGAAAGAGCCGCCCTTGATTTTAATATGAAACGGGGTACAAAAATTACGGCTGTAAGAGATGGTGTTGTTGTAAGAGCAAAAGAAGATGGCACCAAAGGTGGCTTGAATAAAAAATACCGGCCTGATGGAAATAATATTGTGATACAACATGCTGATGGCTCCCGTGCCGGTTACTGGCATTTGCAACACAATGGCGCATTGGTAAATGTTGGCGACAGTGTTAAGCAGGGACAAGTAATAGCCCTGAGCGGTAAAACCGGTTTCGCTTTTGTACCGCATCTTCATTTTTTAGTATGGCGTTCCGGCGGTGGCCAGTGGCAGCAAGTGGCCACCCGTTTTCAAACATCAAAAGGAGTAAAATATCTGCGGGGTTTGAAAAAGTATCGTAACAGCAAGCCAGAGTAGTTTATTTTTGGTAAAACACTTTCATTGCAGGAAATATATCAGCAATTTATTGAGGGAATGAGAAACACTTCCGTGCTGGAATATGTAGCGGTGTTCTTTGGCATTGTAAGTGTTCTGTTTTCAAGAAAAGAAAACATCCTGGTATATCCAACCGGCATTATCAATACTGTTTTATACACCTGGTTTTGTTTTAGCTGGTGGAATCTGTATGCAGAAGGCAGTCTTAATTTTTATTATACCGCTATGAGCCTTTATGGCTGGTATGTGTGGAGCAGGAAAAAGGAAGGCAAAATATTACCTATAACTTACAACACTAAGAAGGATTGGATTATCAGCATCGCCTTCTTTATTATAAGCTGGGCTGTACTATTTTTTATTTTAAAAACTTATACCGACAGCACAGTTCCCTGGGCAGATTCTTTCGCCTCTGCTGCCGCCTACACCGGCATGTGGCAAATGACAAGAAAAAAAGTAGAGAACTGGATTTGGTGGGCTATCACAAATATTGCCTCCATTCCACTTTACTTTTATAAAGGAGCCGTATTTACCAGTGTACAGTATCTTGTGTTTCTTGTATTATCTGTAATGGGATTAATTGAATGGATGAAAAAAACAAAAAGAACAAGTGCTTAAAAAAGTCGTCATCCTCGGTCCGGAAAGTACCGGCAAAAGCACCTTGTGCGAACAACTGGCACAGCATTATGAAACCATGTGGTGCCCGGAGTTTGCCCGGGAATATTTACTGATGAATGGCACCAATTACGATTTTGAGGATTTAGAAGTCATTGCAAAAGGGCAACTGGCCCTGGAAGATGAGTATGCCACCTTGCTGGAAAACCAATCTGAAACGATGATGGAAAATGGCGAGCACCTTCCATTATTTATTGACACCAATATGTATGTGATGAAAGTGTGGAGTGAATTTGTTTTTGAAAAATGTCATCGTTTTATATTGGAAGAAATTGTAAAACGGCAGTACGACCTGTACCTGCTCTGTAATACTGATTTGCCCTGGGTAAAAGATGAGCTTCGGGAATATCCAGATCTGGCGAGCCGCAGGAAATTATATAATATCTATGAAGACATTATGATTAATCAGTCTGTTCCCTGGGTTGATATTAGTGGCAGCTATGAAGAGAGGTTGAAAAAAGCTATTTCAGCAGTTGATAAGCTATTGTAAAAGGGACGACACTTATTATAAAAAGGTGTAACCTCTAAAAACAGTTTGGTATTTTCGCAATGCACATGAAAGAATTTTTTCAAAAAAATCACCCCTTAGTATTTTACGGTTTATGGCTGTTGCTTGGCCTATTGCAGGCGGGGCTTACTGAACTACAGGATGATGAAGCCTATTACTGGGTGTATAGCCAATATTTGGATTGGGGTTATTTCGACCATCCTCCGATGATTGCCGTGCTGGTAAAAATGGGTTATGCTATTTTCCCGAATGAATTGGGTGTTCGTTTATTTCCACTATTGCTAAATATTTTTTCGTTAGTTATCATTGAAAAGCTGATAGATAAAAAGAATCCATTACTTTTCTATGGTATTGCTTTATCAATGGCAGTGATACAGGTTACCGGGTTCGTAGCCGTGCCGGATATACCGCTGATATTTTTTACAGCCTTATTCTTTTTGTGTTACAAAAAATTTATCAATAATTATTCTCTCTTCAATACTCTATTGCTTGGTTTGTCAGTTGGATTACTGCTATACAGTAAATACCATGCTGTTTTAATTATCTTCTTTGTGTTGTTATCGAACATCCGGCTATTGACAAAATATCAATTATATATTGCGGGCATTGTTGCATTACTATTGTTTGCTCCGCATCTCTGGTGGCAGTACCAGCATGATTGGGTTAGTTTCCGTTACCATTTATTTGAGAGTAATGTAAATGCTTACAAACCTTCCTTTACGTTTGATTATATAATCGGGCAGTTATTATTACCCGGCCCTATTGCCGGATTTATTTTATTGCCGGCAGCTTTTTTATACCAAACAAAAGATGCTACAGAAAAAGCATTGCGATATACAATGATTGGTATCTATGCCTTTTTTCTACTTAGTTCATTTCGTGGAAAAGTGGAGGGGAACTGGACCTCGCCGGTGCTGGTATCTTTAATAGTATTGGCTCATCAATACCTCTATGAAAAGATAAAATGGCAAAAGACACTTTACAAGTTGCTGCCAATTACGCTTATTCTTGTTTTATTTACCCGTATCATAATGATTGCAGATGTGTTGCCGGTAAAAGCAATAAAAGAACGTTATCATAGCTGGAAGGAATGGCCTGCCATTATGAAAGAAAAAACAAAAGGTTTGCCGGTTGTTTTCAGTAACTCCTATCAACGGGCATCTAAATACTGGTTTTACACCGGGCAGATGACCTATTCGCAAAACCTGTACAAAGGAAGAAGAAACAATTATAATTTCTGGCCGATAGAAGATGCTATGTTGGGTAAACCGGTTTACTTATTAGACAAGTATGGTTTGCGACGGTTTGCCGATTCATTAAAAACACCAATCGGGTGGATTGGCTATGGTTATGATTCGTCTCTTGCTTCGTTTGCCAAAGTACAAATTGAAACATCAAGGAAAGAGTATAGTATTAAAGGAGTAAAAACCGGGCTTTCTTTAAACTTCACAATAGTAACGCCACCAGCATATGCTGATTTTATTTCAACAAATTCTGATTTAAAAGATACAATACTGGTAGCGGTTTTTAATGCCAAGGGCTGGATAAAAGATATTGTTACTACTCTTTCATTGAAAAAAATTATGGAAGAAAAAAACGGACAGGTAACAATCATTCCTGCACTTCTTCCCGGAAAGTACTATATGCGTTTTGCAATCCGCTCTGGTTATTATAATGCCACACATAATTCTGAAAAGATAGCACTTGTAGTGGATTAATTTATCAGGGCGGCTGCGTACCGATAATTCGTTGTATATCGGCATCAGTTTGCAGGTTACTCATTTGCTGCATAATCGTTCTTGCCCTTGCTGCCACATAAGAAGAAACGGGTTTTACTTTATATCGTTTGGGGCTTGGCAGACATGCAGCTATCATCGCTGCCTCCTGTTTCGTCAGGCTCTTTGCTGGTTTATTAAAATATTTCTGTGCTGCCATTTCAATTCCAAATATTCCATCACCCATTTCAATCACATTCAGATAGACGTCCATTATTCTTTTCTTTCCCCACAATACTTCAATCATAAAAGTAAAATATACTTCCAGCCCTTTTCTAACCCAGCTTCTGCCCTGCCATAAAAAAACATTTTTGGCCACCTGTTGGCTAATAGTGCTTCCGCCTCTTATGCGGCCCGGCTTCTTTTCATTATACTTTATTGCTTTCTTAATGCTCTTCCAATCAAAGCCTTCATGGTCTGGAAACAACTGGTCTTCTGAAGCAATAACGGCCAGTCTTGCGTTGGGCGAAATGGAGTTTCTGCCGACATAATCTCTTTTCAATCCGTGGCCACTTACCCAGCTTACTAATTGAGTTATAGTAATGGGTGGGTTAACCCACTTGAGCAGTACAATATAAAAAAGCTGGAAAATAAAAATCCAGAGAAAGATGCGTTTGCTCCATTTCCACAGCTTTAGCAGAAACTTTTTTGTTTTTATATGTCTGTTATCAGAGTCGTTTGCCATAAATAAGCAGCCCCCAAATTAAGGCAATACCAAAAACAATTAAAATAATACCGTTGATGCGGTTAAGAATATGAATATTGTGTGGCGTTAACCGGTTGCGGATTTTCCCGGCCAGTAATACTTTCAAAATATCGGTACCCAGCATCCAGGCAAGGCAGGTGGCAAAAATGATGATGCGGTCATTTACTGAGTGAACGATAACTGCTGTAGAAGTGGTAATCCAAAAAATAAATACAGCAGGGTTCAGCATATTCATAAAATAGCCGGACAAAAATATTTTTGCGTAATCCCGTTTACGGAATTTAAACACCTGCTTCCCCTCTTCATTCACTTTTACTTTTTTAAAAAAGAGAAAATAGATGCCCATGGAAACGAGGAAGGCACAGCCCGCCACTCCAATTTCTGTCTTGTACGTTTTCAGGCTATTAAATACTTCTGTAAAGACATTACTTACCAGCACCAGTGTAATATCGCTGGCGGAAACACCGAAGACAAAGGCGAATCCGCCACGGTGCCCATTGTTCAGGCTTTGTTTGATAATAGAAAAAAGGACCGGACCCACTGCTATACTAAGCAATAAACCAAACGTTAGTCCTTTTAGCATTACTTCTAACATAAAAAAGTACGAAATTATATGTACGAAGTACGGCAACTCCGCTATTT
>JAYVKT010000442.1:0-6591 GCA_043768195.1 Chitinophagaceae bacterium
AGAGCCAAAGATTTTAACAAAGGGGTTAATACCTCACCCGATCAGTTAATTCAGGGTAAAGTTGCTGGCTTGCAAATCACCAACAATAATGGCCAGCCAGGGGCAGGTACTTCTATTCGTATTCGGGGTACAAGCTCGGTTCGTTCTGGAAACAACCCCTTAATAGTAGTTGACGGAGTTCCGCTGGAAGGCGGATCGGGTCGTCCGGGTCTCGGATCCCCCGGTTTTGGAGACGCTCCTGGTTCAAACCCTTTAAATTTTATCAATCCCAGTGATATTGAAAGCATGGATGTGTTGAAAGATGCATCTGCTGCAGCTATCTATGGTTCAAGAGGCGCAAATGGTGTAATTCTTATTACAACTAAAAAAGGCAAAGCAGGGGCTACATCTTTAGAAGTGGGATATTCAGTAGGTATGTCTAAAATAGCAAACCAAATAAAAATACTTGATGGGCCGGAATATGTAGCTGCATTATCAAAATATAGTCTTCCTTCTACGGTTTCTACTATGGCGGTACCCACCGGAAACTATGGAGCAAATGTAGATGCTGTTGATGCTATTCTCCGTACTGGTATAACCCAAAACATTAACGTTGCATTGAGTGGCGGAAATGAAAATGCCCGTCAGAGACTATCTATAAGTTTCCTGAATGAAAAAGGAATAGTTGAAGAATCTCAGTTAAAAAAATATACAATCGGATATACCGGTAATTTTAAGTTTCTTGAAAGTAAAAAATTGGGAATTGATGTTAATATTAACACTGCTCAGCTAACAGAAGAAGTAGTTCCAATTACCAATAACGCCGGTTTTCAGGGAAGTCTGATTGGTCAGGCATTACAATGGAATCCTACTCATTCTTTCACAAAGGCTGATGGAACTTATTGGATTGAACCACAGTTTGGTGCTTCATCCATCAACCCACTTTGGATGTTGCAGATGTATGATGATAATGTAAATACAACACAGATTTGGGGCTATCTGGCTCCATATTATAAGATAACAAACAATTTGGAATATAAATTCCAGTATGGCCGCAATCAAAGCGAAGGCAGCCGTACTGCAATGATTGGTCGTCAGTTGCTTAACATTAACGATATAAAAAACAGAGGTTGGGCAAGTTCTTCAGAAGCCAAATTACTAACCGAACAATTTACTCATACGTTAAGCTATAACAAGCAAATCAATTCGAATTTTGGCCTCAATGCTGTTGTTGGTTACGAATACCTGAATTTTGAATATTCTAACTCAGGTCTTTCCGGACAAGATTTTGTTGATATAGGCATTCCTTATTATAATATGTTCGGATATACGACAAGTTCCAGCCGTAATATCTGGCATTATGAATCACCTACCAATGAGCTTCAATCAATGTTTGCAAGGGCTAATGTGAATATTAAGAACAAGTATTTGTTAACTGCCACGGTAAGAAGAGACGGTTCAACCAAATTTGGTGCGAACAACAAATATGCAGTTTTCCCGTCCTTCTCTGCAGCATGGAATGTAAGCAGAGAAAGTTTTATGGAAAATGTGAATGCCGTGAAAAATTTGAAAATAAGATTCGGTTATGGTCAAACTGGTAACCAGGAGTTTCCTTCAGGAGCTTCGCAAACAAGATTTGGTGTTTCCGGCCCCGGCTCAATTAGTCAGCAGAATGTGGGTAATCCGGATTTGAAATGGGAAACTTCAACTACACTCAACGCAGGGGTTGACTTTAGCTTATGGAAAGGCAGAATTAATGTAACTGCTGATTACTTCAACAGAGAAACAGAAGATGTGTTGTTTGAACTTGACTTTCCTCAGCCCGGTGCTTCTTCAGCTAAAATATGGAAGAACCTGCCTGCTATAATTACTAACAAAGGCGTTGAACTTTCTGTAAATGCAAATATTATCAGGAAAAAAGATTTAACCTTTGATCTTGGTGTAAATGCCACCTGGCTAAAAAATATACTGGAAGGTCTTAGCGGTACTTATAATACTGGCGGCTTGAGTGGACAAGGAAGTTCCGGAGCTTTTGTTCAGAAATTAGCTTCTGGCTATCCATTAAATGTATTCTATCTGAGAGAATACCTCGGCATAGATAAAACTACCGGGCAAGCCAATTATACCAATGATGGTGATGAGTCATTCTATGGAGAAGATCCGAATCCGAATATGTTATTGGGTGCAAGCATGGAAGTAAATTATAAAAAATGGTCATTTAACATGAACTTCAGCGGAGCATTTGGCCATCATATTTTTAATGAAACAGCCATGAACGTTGTGCCTATTACAAACCTCGGAACAAGAAATGTTGCTTCATCTTTTATCAATAGTGATGTAAGAGAGGATTTATCTAACCCGATTACCTCGTCAACAAGATTTCTTGAGAAAGGAAACTTTCTAAAATGCCAGAATGCCAGAATCGGATATTCTATCGGAAATATCTCAAAGTTTATCAAGAATGCAAGTGTAGCTATTACAGCTCAGAATTTGTTTGTAATCACTGATTATTCAGGCTTCGATCCGGAAGTAAATGTTGATAAAAATATTGGTGGAATTCCTTCTGTCGGAATTGAGTACATTCCATTTCCAAGTTCAAGAAGATTCCAGCTTAGTATAAACTTTTCATTGTAAAAATTAAAACTCGTTATTTATGAAATACAATAAATTAATTATAGTTGCTTCAGCTGCTATTTTTTTGGGAGCTTGTACTAAGCTTGAAGAAAATTTCAATAGTGAAACCACCCAAGGCGGTACCGGTGGTGGTGGTGGCGGTAACGCTACAGCCCTTCTTAAAAATGCGTACAGGTCTTTAAATAACCCATTTCAGGATCAATCCCGCTGGTGGGCAGCTTCTGAACATTCAACTGATGAAGCAGTGGGCCCTACAAGAGGAGGTGACTGGGATGATAATGGTATCTGGAGGGTATATCATAACCACAGATGGACTGCTGATCATGGATATTTAACTGATACTTACCGTGAACTGGCGCAAGCCCAATTTGCAGCTACTACTGTTTTGGACAATAGTCCTACTGCACAGCAAGCCGGTGAAGCAAAATTTATCAGGTCTCTGGTTATGTGGTGTGTACTGGATGGTTGGGATCAAGTTCCATTCCGTGCCACTTCAACAGGGGATTTAACAAAAACTCTTCCTGAAGTTAAAAAAGGAACAGCAGCAGCAGATTTTATCATTGCAGAATTAAACGCTGCCATACCTGCCCTTCCTGCAGGTAATGGAATCGGAATTGCTTCTAAAAATGCAGCAAGAGCATTATTAATGAAACTTTACCTGAATAAAGGAGTTTATGCAAATCGTGCCGCACCTGCTTTTTCTCCAGCCGATATGAACCAGGTTATTTTATTAGCTGATCAGATATTAGCAGATTTTCCTGCTTATCCCGGCGGATTTACACCCAATTTCTTTGACAACTTTACTCCCAATAATAATGTTATTGGAAAAGAACTGGTATATACTTTAGGAAATGATAATGCAGGAGGCACAGGCGGTAATGGTGTTATGTTTCAGTATCATTGCGGTACCCATTACAATCAAACCCCAAGTGGCTGGAACGGATTTACAACCCTTGGCGATTTCTATGATGCCTTTGATGCCAATGATAAAAGAAGAGGCGGTGGTAATACCGGCCCTACCGATTTCGGCTGGTATCCTGGCTTTACCAATGTAACAGGTATGAGAGTAGGTCTGTTATTTGGCCAGCAAAAAAATGCAGCAGGAGGAAATCTTCTGGACAGAAAAGGAAACCCCCTATCATTCACTAAAGCAGTGGCTTTAAAAGAATCAGGACTTAACCTTGAGGTAACCGGTGTCCGTGTAGTAAAGTATGTACAGGATCAGATAAGTCAGTTTCCTGCAAATAACGACCTGGTGGTTTTCCGTTTGGCAGATATATTATTGATGAAAGCAGAAGCTATACTCCGTGGAGGTACGGCTACACCAGGACCTGGCGGTTACGGTGCAACTGCGGCAGCCATTGTAAATAATATCCGCACACACACTTCAAGAGGATTAGCTGCATTAGCTACAGTTGATCTGGCTGCAGTGTATAAAGAAAGAGGGTTTGAGCTATACTGGGAAGGCTGGAGAAGAAATGATATGATTCGTTTTGGAACATTCCTGAATGCAAGACAACTAAAAGGAGTAACAGCAACCGAAAGATTGATATTCCCTATTCCTAACCAACAGCTTACTATTAATTCAAATCTTACTCAAAATCCAGGATATTAATTTTTTTATAGAACAAGCAGTTAGTATATAAGCAATTAAAAGCCATTGTAAAATGGCTTTTTTTTTGTTTTTCAGGCAATCCTGCATCATAAACTAAAGAAGATGAAGAAATGACTCCGGCTAATACAAATGCAATAGATTTGACTATTGTTCTTCAAAGAAAAAAATGAAAACTACGATAAAGAGCAAAACGTCTAGTTTGTTTATTATTTTGATATTGTTTGCTGCCTGCCGCAATATCAAAACAATACCAACACAGTTTACTTTACAGGAAAAGACCGGAATTGACTTTTCGAATACTATTCAAAATACGACAGACTTTAATATTTTCAGTTATCGTAATTTTTATAACGGAGGGGGTGTTGCTATAGGAGATATTAATAACGATGGATTAGCAGATATTTTTTTTACCGCTAATATGGGCAGCAATAAACTCTATCTCAATAAAGGGAACTGGGAGTTTGCTGATATTTCTGCAAAAGCAGGGTTTGTTGAAAAAAGGGACTGGAGTACCGGTGTTGTACTGGTAGATATTAATTACGATGGCTGGTTGGATATATATGTGTGCAATGCAGGCTATATTGACGGGAAAAAACCGAAATGCCAGCTTTTTATCAATAATCATGATTTGACATTTACGGATAAGGCAACGGAATATGGCTTAACGAATGAAGGCGGGTACACTACCCATGCCACCTTTTTTGATTATGACCTTGATGGGGATCTTGACTGTTTTATCATTAATAACAGCTTCATTCCCGTCAATACACTGAACTATGCCAATAAAAGAGAATTAAGAGCCGGCGACTGGCCTGTGGCAGATTTTTTAAAAGGAGGTGGCGATCATTTATACCGGAATGATGATGGAAAATTTATTGATGTAAGCAGGGAAGCAGGCATTTACGGAAGCCTTATCAGCTTTGGTCTTGGCGTTACCGTCGGGGATGTAAATAACGACCATTACCCGGATGTATATGTATCCAATGATTTTTTTGAAAGAGACTATTTATACATCAATCAAAAGAATGGCACTTTCAAAGATGAACTGGAACAATTGGTGCAGCATACAAGCCTTTCTTCTATGGGGGCTGATATGGCAGATGTTAATAATGATGGATACCCTGATATTTTCACCACAGATATGCTGCCTGATGATGATTACCGGTTAAAAACCACTACCTCTTATGAAAGTATAGATATTCTCCGGCTGAAACAGAAAACCGGTTTCTATAATCAATACACTCAAAATACATTACAGATAAACAATGGGAATGGAAAATTCATGGAAACAGGATTTTACAGCGGTGTAGCTGCATCCGACTGGAGTTGGGGTGGATTGATATTTGATGCCGATAATGATGGCCTCTCCGACATTTATGTGTGCAATGGTATTTTGAATGATGTAACCGACCAGGATTTTATTGACTTCTTCGCCAATGATGTGATGCAAAAGATGGCATTGACCGGCGAAAAAGAAAAATTTGATGAGATAGTAAATAAGATGCCCTCAACGCCAATTCCAAATAAATTCTTTCACAATAAAGGCAACCTGAAATTTGCGGATGAAGGCAACAACCGGGGTTTTGCTACGCCGTCATTTTCAAACGGCGCTGCTTATGGCGATTTGGATAATGATGGAGATCTTGACCTGGTTGTAAATAATGTAAATCAAAAAGCATTTATATATCGCAATAATATACGGGAACAGCAAAATGGAAAGGATAACTATATAGGCATTGTACTAAAAGGGAATAAAAAAAATACAATGGCGGTAGGTGCCCATATAAAAATATACCAGGGCACTCAGGTGATAAGCCGGGAAATAATTCCGAGCCGTGGATTTCAGTCATCGGTTGACTATAAACAAATCATCGGATTGGGAAATGGAGTGGCCGATTCCATGATAATAGTTTGGCCTGATCAGACTTATACTAAATATGACAAACCAGTAATCAATAAAGTGCTGGAGATAAAACAGGAAAAAGGCCAGCCGGTAAAAGAACCTGACAGTGCCCCCATCGGTTCCTTACTTTCACCTGCCATTTCTACTTTTGAAAAGCATACAGAGGATGATTATATAGACTTTTACAATGAACGAAATGTACCTGTAATGCTCTCCCGTGAAGGGCCGCAGGCAACTACTGCCGATGTAAATGGAGATGGCTTAGTGGATGTTTATATTGGAGGAGCAACGGGCCAGCCAGGCCAGCTTTATATACAGAGCAAAATGGGCTTTCAAAAAAAAATTGACACTGGCTTTATCCTCAATAAAGGAATGGAGGATGCAGGTGTTTTATTTTTTGATGCCGATAAAGATGGCGATGCTGATTTGTTTGTCGGTGCCGGTGGTAATACACAGTCTA
>JAYVKT010000443.1:0-2861 GCA_043768195.1 Chitinophagaceae bacterium
TTTACACAGGGGTTCTCACAAGAACTATCTCCCGGCAATATGGGAAAATGGATAGGCTGGCAGATTATAAAAAAATTTGTAAGCAAAAACCCTGGAATGAGCCCAACAGAAATAATGAACACTGAAGCCAGTAAAATTATAGCAGAAGCCAAGTATAAACCAAAATAATAGCACGGATTTTAGGATTTTTTAATACAGATTAACGCTGATTTTTAATATAATTAATTCTCTATTGGATTCTGGGTTATGAATATAGACGGCTCAATCCGTACAATCCGTTAAAAATTCCAAAATCCGTGCTATTTTTACCGCATTGATGAAATCACTTCCCGCCACACTTACAGACCCGGTTTATATACCAAAAGAAAAGTTCAGTCTTTACGATAAGTTTTGGCTGCGCATAATGAATGATAAAAGGGATCTGCCATTTATTTATCTGCTTACCACTATTCATCTGCTGGTGGTGCCGGTAGCTATACTTTTATTCACTCCATTGTTATCCGGCTGGTGGTGGTGGGCTGTTGCTATTCCTTATTTCTATGTATCGCAATTTTATTTTAAAGGCAGCTTTGGATTAATGTTTCATTGCCTGTGCCATAGAAAAATGTTTAAAGCCCCGTATCAAAAACCTCTGAACGGTTATATCACCTGGATAATTTGCCCTTTGTTTGGCCATGCACCAGAGGGCTATTTCAGCCACCACATGGGTATGCACCATATAGAAAATAATATGCCCGATGACACCAGCAGCACTATGGCTTATCAGCGGGACAGTGTAAAAGATTTTCTGGCTTATTTTTTCAAATTCATTTCTGTTGGTGTTATTAATACCATCCGCTATTTGTTTAGCCGCAAAAGAAAGAAACTGTATCAACGCCTCACGGCAGGTGAATACATTTACCTGGCATTTTGTATAGGCATGTGTTTTGTAAATCTGAAAGCTACCCTGGCCGTCTTTATTATTCCTTTGTTGTTTGCCCGGTTAGTAATGATGCTGGGCAACTGGGCACAGCACTCTTTTATAGATGCCAAAGACCCGGAAAATTTGTACACCAGTTCTATCAATTGTATCAACACTGTGTACAATCATAAATGCTGGAATGATGGTTATCATATTGTACACCACCTTCGCCCCGGTATGCACTACACCGAAATGCCGGAAGAATTTATAAAACGGAAAGATGAATTTGCCGCCAACAAAGCCATTGTATTTGATGGCATTCACTACCTGCACATTTTTACCTGGCTGCTGACGAAGCGTTACGATAAACTGGCTGACAACCTGGTGAATATTAATGGCAATATGTTTAGTTCGGAAGAAGAAGCGATTGCGTTGATGAAGGAAAGGACGAGGAAGATAAGTCTTTAAGGCTTTTGTTTTACCAGCTACAGTTTTTCATGGCATCGCCTGTTGCGTCGCACACTTCGACTGTGGGAACATGGATGAGCAAATGCTAATTTCATTTCTCTTCAATTGATTTCAAGAAATTATATCGATTTAGAAAAGGCTCCTTCAACGTTTCTGAGATATCAACTAAGAAATTCACAACATCGGTATTGTCTTGATGTATTTTCTTTAGAACTTTACCGATTTCATCCTGTTTCCTTTTATTAAACCAATCTGTAAGAATTTTATCCACACCTAGAAACTCTTTACTAAATATTGCGCTGTCAATTGATTTTATTTCCTCACTATCTAATTTGCCTTCATGGATTATAATATTTCTTTTTCTTTTTAAACCTTGAAAGTGTGATTCAAACTCTTTCAATTTAATTGCTGTTGCAGTTCCTTTAGTATTTAAGTTTTCGAGAATTGAATAGACGTTGCACTTTCTAGCTGGTATTCCTAGTCTATAAACTTCATTTATAAAATTTGACATGAAGTCAATTATTGAAGTAATTTTATATAATGATTTTCCAAATGATATTTATAATATGTTATTTCCGAAATATCATTTGTTAAATAATAAGATGGAATCTTTTTTATAGAAAAGAATGTAGGAACTAACTCTAAAGTATCTACTGATTTTTTAAGGTCGGCAAATGAGTAAAAAGTATTTTTTGCATATTTCTCACTGGGAGTGCCTATACTCATAAAATCTTCATGTTTCTCAAGAAAAATTCTCATATGTTTTACAAGGATATCCTTAGTTGCCACTAATAATTCAAACAAAAATTTTGTTTTATCAATTTTATCAGAGAGGGGCATTCAGTTGATTTAAAACTTGAATATAAGAATTATCGAACGTTTTTACAGCCCAATAGCGAACAGAACCCCGAAGTGTGCGACGCAACAGGCGATGCCATGAAAAACCACAGCTGGTATCAAAATAAAAAACAAACTCCTTACAGAAAATTACAAACGACAAAATGAATATCCAACCTAAGTCTCCCTTCGGGGACAGGGGCTTCTAATTATTCTTCATCGGCACTATCATCTCAAAAGATGGGATACTGACGTCAAACATTTTCTTGCTATGGAGATTTTCCATCTGGTAAGTGCCGTTCATACGGCCCATTTCGGTGCGGAGGTTGCAACCGCTTACATATTGATAATTTTCGCCGGGTTGTATAGTAGGTTGCACACCCACCACGCCTTCGCCTTCCACTTCACGGTGGCTGCCGTTGCTATCAAAAATAAACCAGTGGCGGCGGTGCAGTTTTACGGGGAAAGCATTATGATTTTCCAGTGCAATGCGGTAGGCAAACATAAATTCTGATTGCAGCGGGTTGCTGTAATCAGCCTGGTAGTAAGTCTCTACACTCACTTTCACTCCTTCCGAAATTATGCTGGTCATGGAGTAAAAATAATCAAAATCGCTGATTGAATGGATTTGAAATTGGATTAATGGATTTTGAAC
>JAYVKT010000444.1:0-5385 GCA_043768195.1 Chitinophagaceae bacterium
CCGGTCTTTCCTGTTGCGGGTGAACTGATCCGGCAGCCATACAGGCTAAAAATATATTCAGGATAAAACTCATACAAACTTGTTTCACTATTAAGTTAGGCTTTTCTAAATACCTGCCCAAACATCTTCATCTGTAACAGTGTCTCCGTTTGAAATTAATTTCTTTCCTCTCTCCCGTCTTGGGTAAATTTGCATTGTGATTCGCCGCTCCATAGAAATTATTACCAGTAGTTTTAAAATGGCTTTGCAGGAATTATGGAAGAATAAGCTCCGTACTTTCCTGTCGCTGTTTGGAATTACGATTGGTATCTTCTGCATCATTGGTGTGCTGGCAACGGTAAACAGCCTGGAACGAAATATTCAGAACGAAGTGAAATCCCTCGGCAACAATACTATTTATGTTGATAAATGGGATTACAGTTCTGGCGGTGGCCCTGATTATCCCTGGTGGAAATTTGTAAACCGGCCCTCGCCAAAACACCATGAAGTAAAATTTATCAAAGCAAGAACAGCCAGTGCCAGGTATGTGGCCTTCCGCATTAAAGTAGTGGATAAGGTAGAATATAAAGACAAAACAATTTCCAATGTAAATATTTATGGCATTAACGAAGACTTTAATAAAATACAGCCTGTTGAATTAAAGGACGGACGCTACCTCTCAGATGCAGAATTTGACCGGGGCAGCAATGCCGTGGTAATGGGGTATGATGTGGCCGAAAAAATATTTGGATCGGCTGATATTGCCACAGGCAAAGATGTAACGAGCCGGGGAAAAAAAATCCGCATTATTGGCGTTGTTAAAAAACAAGGCAAGCAGTTGATTGGCGGTTGGGATTTTGATCAGAGCATTATCATTCCATATAAATTTGCCCGGGGCATTATGAATGAAGCTAAAGCCGATCCATTGATTATGGTACAGGGACAGGATAATATGACCAGCAAAGCATTAAAGGATGATCTGACTGGTACTATGAGAGCCATTCATAAACTTACACCAACCAAAGAAGATGATTTTGCACTAAACGATATTAATGATTTCAGCGATACTATCAGTTCGTTATTTGCCGGGGTAAATCTTGGTGGCTGGGCTATTGCCGCATTGTCACTAATTGTAGGCATGTTTGGTGTTGCCAATATTATGTTTGTATCGGTAAGGGAACGAACCAGCCAGATAGGATTAAAAAAAGCAATTGGTGCTAAACGAAGAGTGATACTGGCAGAATTTCTTTTGGAGTCAGCTTTTCTTTGCATCATAGGTGGATTGATTGGGCTTACATTGGTTTTCGGATTGACGCAGATACTAAGCAAGGCCTTAAATTTTCCTGTTTTTATTTCTACCGGTTATATGGTGCTGGCTATTGTTATCTGCATTATAGTTGGCATACTTGCAGGCTTTATTCCGGCATTGCAGGCAGCAAAGATGGATCCGGTGGAGGCTATCCGGAGTAAATAAAACCCCAAACCCCTAAAGGGGTGTTTAGACTCCTACAACATAAAATTTTTAAAAGAATTACTTTTGCGTAACCAATGTCAACAGAAATAATAAATAATAGTGAGTTTCCCGGCTCCCCCTTTAGGGGGCGGGGGGAGCTTACCATTCTCGCAATAGAATCTTCCTGCGATGAAACATCGGCTTCGGTCTGTGTTGATGGAAAAATTTTATCCAATTTTATCGCCAATCAAACGGTGCATGAAAAATATGGGGGGGTGGTACCTGAGTTAGCATCCCGGGCCCACATGCAAAATATAGTACCCGTGGTGGATGCTGCTTTAAAAGACGCCGGATGTAATGTAAAGGATATTGATGCAATCGCTTTTACCAAATCTCCGGGGTTGATTGGCTCCTTATTGGTAGGGGGACAGTTTGCCAAGTCATTAGCATTGGCGTTAGATAAACCGCTGATTGCTGTTCATCATATGCAGGCACATGTGCTGGCGAGCCTGATAGACGACCCCAAACCAGATTTTCCTTTTTTATGTCTTACAGTAAGTGGTGGCCACACACAAATAGTTTTATGCGAATCACCCACCAGCCTGAAAGTAATTGGTGAAACGATTGATGATGCAGCCGGTGAAGCGTTTGATAAATCGGCAAAGCTGCTCGGCCTCCCCTACCCCGGCGGACCATTGATTGACAAATATGCACAGCAGGGTGATGCAACCCGTTTTAAATTTCCTGAGCCGAAAATAGAAGGACTTAATTTCAGCTTTAGCGGATTAAAAACTTCTATTCTTTATTTTTTACAAAATGCCGGTAAGAGTAATTTGTTCAAAGAAGAATTTATGGCAACTGAAGAAGAGAAACAATCGTTTATTCAAAATAATTTACCCGACATCTGTGCTTCTATTCAGCACCGGATAGTAACCATACTATTAAATAAAATAAAGAAAGCATCGCTGGAAACTGGCATCACCAATATTTGCCTTGCTGGTGGTGTGTCGGCCAACAGTGGTTTACGAAAAGCTTTTGAAGAAGCCGGAAAGAAAAATAGCTGGAACACTTTTATCCCTGCCTTCCAATATTGTACAGACAATGCAGGTATGATTGCCATCACCGGCTATTATAAATACCTCGCCGGAGAGTTTGCCGGTTTATCTGTTAGCTCAACCGCAAGATCCGAATGGTAAAACATGGCTAATTCCTGGTTTCAATTTAAACAATTCACCATTCAGCAGGATAAGTGTGCCATGAAGGTAACAACGGATGGGTGTTTGTTTGGTGCCTTGGTAGCAGAGAGAATTAATAATTCAGGCCTGCTAATTAATAATTGTCTTGATATTGGAACAGGTACTGGCTTATTGTCTTTAATGCTGGCGCAAAAAATTACGACTACAGAAATTGATGCAATAGAAATTGATGAAGCAGCAGCTAAACAGGCTCAGTCAAACGCCGATGCTTCGCCGTGGAAGGATAAAATTTTTGTACTGCCCGGGGATGCCAAAGACATGGCTTATACTTTTGCTAAAGAATATGATGTTATTATCAGCAACCCCCCATTTTATGAAAACGAATTAGCATCACCTGACCTGCAAAAAAAAACAGCTCATCATGATAGTGGATTATTATTGACAGAGTTGTTACAGGTAATTAAAGATGTGCTGCATCCGGAAGGCCGGTTTTACTTATTGCTACCCTATAAAAGATTGCTGGAAGTGGGTTTGCTTTTTCAAAAATACAATTTGGCTGTTACCCACACCACATTGGTAAGGCAATCAACGCAACATAGTCCGTTTCGTTTTTTTGCTGAAGGTCAGCATAGCACCGGCAGCGAAAAAATTTATACTAAAGATGAAATAGCTATCAGGGATGAAAAGAATGAGTACACAAATAAGTTTAATGATTTACTAAAAGATTATTATTTGCACTTGTAAATGGGTGTGCATTTTTTTTCAACACAGAGATACAGAGTTAGAAGAGTTACACGGAGCCATTGCTTCCATTTATAAATCGTCTGTGTAAATCGTTTTCCTCAAAAAAGCTGTGCTATTTTTTTCGAATTGGAGTTTATAGCTTTCCTTCTGAGTAATCTTTCAAATACTCAAAATGCCTTGTCAGCTTGCCATCTTTAGCCATCGTGGCCCGGTCAATAATGTCTGAACCATTACCAATAAGATCTTCCAGCACATGTTTGATTAATTGTTCTCCAAAATAACGGCTGGCATCTCTTGGCAATTCATTGGGCAGGTTGCCAACAGCCATTATGTCTATTGAGTTTTTTAAATACGGATCAGTTTTCTCCAATGTTATTTTATCAATTCCGTAAACCGGGTTTTCAATGGTTTGGTCCCCAACATTTATAGGTACCGAACCATTAGCATCATCCGTTATATCAGCAATAGTTTGAATGATAAAGCTGTCAGATTTTGCATCTTCCTTTTCAAACAACCGGGGAACATTTTTTTCCCAATACACCCCATTCATTAAAATATCTGTTTGCTCGGCATACGGTAAAAATTTACAGGCATATTCTTCCGGATGTTTATGAAAATCTGTGCGGCTGTATTTGCCGGTTACTTTATGTCTGTATAAATCGGCACCTTTTAGTTGCAGGTAAACCGGGTAAGAAAAACGTCTTTTCAGATAATCTTCAGGCTCCACTTCATGAATGCCCATCAGGTTCATAATTTCCAAAATACCATGTGCCACTCTTCCGGAACCAGCCACAGCAATTTTTACATTGGGCAATCGCAAGCCAAAATAATTGTGAATCAATTCCCTGAAACTGCGTTGTTTATAAACCCTGTCTAATTTAAACAACCCGGTGCGGTTTCCATAGGCCATCATACCATTATGTGCACCAACTATACCGGCAAAAAATCCGAATCCAATGATGCGTTGGCCGTCTTCATGTTCAAGGCATTCGTAATCTATCAGCCTGATTTTTTTATCTAAAATAGCCCTTAGCAGAGGTTGGTTGTGTGTTTGTTTCTTTTTGGTGTGAGAAAAGAAAAGATAGGTTCTACCAGGTATCAATTGGTCAACCGGTACCTCCTTTATTCCCAACAAAATGTCGCAATCGCTAAGATCATCTTTTACTTCTGCCCCGGCAGACAGATACTCCCGGTCGGAAAAGCAACGGTTAATAGAGGATTGAACTACAATTTGTACTTGCGGCGCATTTTTCAGCATCCACTTACATTGCGCCGGAGTAAGCGATACCCGGTTATCGGCAGGAGTTTTTCCTTCTTTAATAAGTCCTATCCTTGGCATAATTGTATTTTTGTTCGTCTGCTTTACCCTAAAACAATTTAGTTTAGTAAAGAGCCGTTCACAAATGTAATTGCTCCGAAGGAATTCCTTTGGAATAAAAATTTTCAGTCAACTTATGAATTATTTTGAACTATTTGATATACCGGTACAACTGAAAGTAAATACCGCCGCCTTGTCAAAAAAATTTTTTGAGCTAAGTAAAAAATACCACCCTGACTATTTTGCAAATGCCAATGACGAAGTACAGGCAGAGGCGTTGGAAAAATCAGCCTTGTTAAATAAAGCCTGGAAAACATTTCAAAATGGTGATACCACTATTAAATATGTGTTGCAGCAAAAAGGCCTGCTGGCAGAGGAAGAAAAGTATGAACTGCCGCCGGCCTTTCTGCTGGAAGTGCTGGAATTAAATGAACAATTAATGGATAGGGATGATGAACAGGTTAATGACAGTTTACAAGCAACCATCAACAACCTTCAATCAGACATATATGAGCCAGTTAAAAAAATTGTGGAGGGCTATCAGGAAGATATTACTACCGAAAAAGAATTGTTGCAGGTAAAGGAGTATTACTACAAAAAAAAATATTTAGACCGCATCCACCGGCAACTTACCGGAAAATAAAAAGCTCCCCGGTTAACGGGGAGCCATTGTGCCCGGGAAAGGAATCGAACCT
>JAYVKT010000445.1:0-7099 GCA_043768195.1 Chitinophagaceae bacterium
GCTTGCTTGAAAGTTCATAGCAAAGAGAATTTCTGTATTGTTTTTTTTTGAATCAAGATATTCCTTCTGGTATTCGTGGTTGGCCATAATTGTATCAACTGCCCTTATACGACTTTCAGTAGTTTTAAGGAAACCATTTTTGTTGTCGTCATTAGAGCAAGAATTCAAGAGTAATAAAGATGAAAATGTCATTAACAATAAGGCTAATGATTTTGTGCCTGGGATACATTTCTCATTTTGAATCTGTTTCATGATTGTTGATTTTAGGTGGTTAAATAATCAGAGTGAAGCTTTCTTCCGGCAGGATTAAATCTTTAACTAAAATAAACTGCTCCCCCGAACTTTCAAAGGGTTACCCCGAAGATTGCGTAGATACTCTCACCATTGCGTAGTTGTACGCAGCTTGGATAAAGCCGTATGGTCTTAAAGGGTCTTTTAACGGGGTGCCGCTTTCGCAGCTATCTTTTTTGGGCGTAGTACTACGGATATGGGTATCGTAAGCAGTTGTACGCCGCTACATAGTTGGCTTTACAGCCTTACTACGCATTCTCAAGTTTACGCATTTCCTACCTTGTTTTCGGGGCATCGCCGGGGCAAAATTGTGTTATAAAAATTATTATTTATGACACAAAGAACCTTATCCGGCATCATCTTCACGATGATATTTTCTTTGGCTACCACTACCGCTTTAGCCGGTGGTCATACGGCTAAAACAGAAACTGAAACAACCAGTAAAGAGGTGAAAAAATCTGCTGCCGATCATTCAGAGCAAGGTAAAAAAGCAGCAGCCGTTCCTGATTCTCACCCCAAAGTGCCTCATGGTAAAGTGCATGCCCCTCATATGGAGGAGCTGCCCCATATCCATAAATTTCATAAAGAAAGGGTAAAGAAGATGAAAAAGCACCATGGCAAATATTGGTTGTTGAGCCAGGTTATATTGGCCCTTTGCCATATCTCGATACTGATAATTGGTTACCTGCATGCTACACACTAAAAACGTTCTATTGAAAACTTGCCGAAAGGCTGTGGAGGAAGTTCCTCCACCGTTAAGCCGGTTACCCGGGCTTTGGATGGGCCTTGCCGGCACCAGGCCACTAATTTTTTCAATTGCTCATCCTTACCTGTGGCAACGATATAAACATTGCCGTTGGCTAAATTTTTAACCTCGCCGGTTATACTGAGAGAAGTTGCTATTTCTTTGGTGCTTTGCCGGTAATAAACCCCCTGCACTTTTCCGGAGACGGTGATAGAAATAGTTTGAAGCATGTACTTATTTTACCGGTTCCGGAGCATCAGCAAATTTTTTATGTTTGCCTGCCAGCTTTCCAAAAAATAAGACGGCGGGGAATATAACTTTTTTCACAAAAGGAGGAATATCGGCCATATCAAATTCCGACTGGTAACGGCTCATCAACCATGCCCCGTCAAATTGCGAAGGCTGTTTACCACCATTGGCTTTGGTTGACTTATAAATCTCCGTGAGAAAATATTCAATATTGTGAGCAGGTTTTATCCATCCTTTGCAGATCATGGGTTCATTGCCTGCATTCCAGAAACGATGCGGATCACCTGCCTCAAATGTAGCCGTTTCGCCTTCGCCGAAAAATTGTTCTTCGCCGCCTTTTCGCTGAATACCTATTTTACCTTTTACTACAGTCAGGCTTTCTGCTTGTTTAAAATGTACATGCATCGGTGGACCGCTTTTGGGTTGAACGAGGTTTTCTACCTCGAGCCAATCACCTTGCTGGTCACTGACCAATTGCAGAAAAGTGATTTGTTCACCGCTGCCATTATCAATGGTATGTGGATAGTTGTATCGCATAGCAGTAAAATTTTAGCGATATGAATGTACGAAATCAGGGAAAATTAACAAGGTTCACAATTTGTTCAAGGTATTGCTGGTCGGTAGTATCAAACTGGTCATATTCACTGCTGTCCACATCCAGCACTGCCACCACTTCATTCTGGCGAATGACCGGGACAACGATTTCAGATTTTGACAAACTGCTGCAGGCAATATGGCCGGGAAATTTTTCTACATCAGGCACTATCAGTGTTTTGGCCTGTGCCCAACTGCTGCCGCAAACACCTCTGCCTTTTTTTATCCGGGTGCAGGCTACCGGCCCCTGAAAGGGAGCCAGCACCAATTCATCATTTTTTACAACATAGAAACCTATCCACAGCCAACTCCCAGAGCCCTGCGGGCCGAATTGTTCTTTTAATGCGGCCGTTATATTAGCCATATTGGCAATAAGGTCAGGCTCACCTTCCAGCAGCCCTTTTATTTGCGGAATGAGGGATTGGTATTGTTCGGCTTTGTTGCCGGTTATGATTTGTAAATCTTCTGCCATAGTATTTTTTAATTCATCAGCGAATTTATTTCTGCTTCTTTTAAATCCGTATAATCTGTTACCACATTGTACAACGTATCTCTTTCCACCGGTTCTCTCTTCGCCTGTTTAATTAAGGTCACTAATTCAGCCGTTGTCATAGAAGGAGTTTGTTCTTCTGAACCAGCCATGCTATAAATCTTGGTGGTGTCATCAATCGTTCCGTCAATATCATCCACACCAAAGGAGAGGGAGAGTTGTGCATTCTGCCTTCCCAGCATGGGCCAGTAGGCTTTTATGTGCGGAAAATTGTCAAGATAAATTCTTGCAATGGCGTAAGTCTTCATGTCTTCTACCACACTGCTCTCCGGCACATAACTCATATCATTATCCTTGTTGCGGAATTTCAGTGGAATAAAAGTATTGAAACCACCCGTTTTATCCTGCAACTCTCTCAGCCTCCTCATATGGTCAATACGATGTTTATACTTTTCTATATTACCAAACAGCATGGTTGCATTAGAATGCAATCCTAATTTATGCGCCGTTTCATGAATCAGCAGCCAGCCATCAGCATCTACTTTATCCGCACAAATTTGTTCTCTTATCTCGGGATGAAAAATTTCTGCACCACCACCGGGAATGCTATTGAGCCCGGCTTCAATTAAAAATTTCAATCCTTCTTCCACCGTCACTTTTGCTTTGCGGAACATATAATCATATTCCACTGCGGTAAAAGCTTTAATATGTAAATCAGGGCGATGTGTTTTTATTGCTTTCAATAAATCTGCAAAGAATTGTAAATCCATTTTTGGATGAACGCCGCCAACTATATGTACTTCGGTTACCGGTTTGCCATCATATTTTTTTACCATGTGCAGCATCTGGTCAATGCTTAGTTCCCAGCCTTCATCTCTTTTTGCATATAGCTTGCTGTAACTGCAAAAATTACAACTGAACACACATACATTCGTAGGCTCAATATGAAAATTGCGGTTGAAGTAAACTTTATCACCATTCTTCCTTATCCGTACTTCATTAGCAAGGCTGCCTACGAAACCAAGACTGGCTTTTTCAAACAACAGTAATCCTTCCTCATCAGTTATGCGTTGCCCGGCTTTTACTTTGCCGGCTATTTGTTGCAACCCGATAGCTATCGGGTCAGTGGAAATATCAGTAGTAGCTATCATAATTAGAGTAACAATTTTCTGGCGGTAAAGTTACGACTACGAGGAAGAACTCTGCGACTCCCCGTCTCTGCGGTTAAAATGCCTAAAATCCTTATCTTCCCTTTCGATTGCTTTTATAACTTAAAAACAGGGCTATGAGTATTAAATTAAGATTGACAATTGTTAGCTTTTTGCAGTTTTTTGTATGGGGTGCCTGGCTGATAACTATTGCAACTTATTTTTTCTCGAATAATATGGGAACCGGGGTTCAGTTTGGGGCTATATTTTCTACGCTGGCAATTTCATCACTGTTTATGCCTGCTCTTACCGGTATTATCGCCGACAAATGGATAAATGCAGAGAAATTATATGGCATCCTGCACCTCCTGTATGCAGGGTTCTTATTTTATGTAACCCAGGTGAATGATGCTAACACTTTATACTATGCAATTTTTGGGGCAATGATTTGCTATATGCCCACCATTTCCTTATCCAATTCTATTGCGTACACTATTTTAAAGAATAATAATTACGATGTAATAAAAGTGTTTCCTCCTATCCGGGTTTGGGGAACAATTGGTTTTATTGCAGCCATGTGGGTTACTAACCTGTCAGGCAGTAAAGCAAATACTAATCAATTTATAATTGGCGGTGTTGCTGCAATAGCATTAGGGCTTTTTTCATTTACCTTACCCAAATGCCCGCCGCAGAAATCTATTTCAAAAGAGGCCTCTATTATTGAGCAATTGGGTTTAAAAGCATTTAAGTTGTTTTCAACTTATAAAATGGCGGCTTTCTTTATTTTTTCCATGTTCCTCGGTGCGGCATTACAGTTAACCAATATGTATGGCGATACTTTTCTGGATGATTTTAAAAATGTACCTGTTTATGCCGATTCTTTTGTAGTAAAGTATTCTACTATTATTTTATCTATCTCCCAGGTTTCGGAAACAGTTTTTATCCTTGCTATTCCTTTTTTCCTTAAAAGGTTTGGCATAAAAAAGGTAATGCTTATCTCTATGTTTGCCTGGGTACTCCGGTTTGCTTTATTTTCTTATGGAAATCCGGCCGATGGATTATGGATGATCATTCTTTCCTGCATTGTGTATGGAATGGCATTCGACTTCTTCAATATCAGCGGTTCATTATTTGTGGAGACTACAACAGATCCTTCCATCCGCTCCAGTGCTCAGGGATTATTTATGATGATGACAAATGGGGTAGGGGCTTTCCTCGGAAGTAAAGTAAGCGGCTATGTGATTGACAAATATTACACCGGTTCTGATGGTGGAAGGGAGTGGCAGGGCATCTGGCTTAGCTTTGCCATCTATGCGTTAGTGATTGCAGTTTTGTTTGCTATTTTCTTCCGGCATAAACATGACCCGAGAGATGTGGCGGAGATTAAGCACTAATAGAGATACTTTTAGCTAATCCCAATAGGTTATCTCCCGTTCCCTGATGTAGAAAATCTTATGGTTAATTTTTTTTACCTGCTCGATCCAATTGTTGTGTGAGTCGAATTTATATTGAAAACTGATAACGGTCACAGCATCATTATTTGTAAAAATTGCTTTAGTTAGTATGTCTTTTTCGTAAAAATATTCGACATAATTTTTGGATATTTTTTCATTCATACCAAACCATTCTATTTTTTTTAGCAAACCATCTTTGTTATACTGGTATTCTTTTCGACTTGAAAGGGAGTCTTGCCAGACAAAATGTTTTTTAATGACTCTTTCTTCGTCGTATTCATAGTTGATTATTTCACAGGCGGAGCTTACTTTATAGTCAGCACAACCTTCAATGGTCTGCTTTAGGGTGCCGTCAGTATTATACATATAATCTTTCCGGTGATAAATATCTGAGCTATCCCTGTAAACTTGCAACCCGTTCTTCTCATCATACTCCAGCACCCTGCTTATTAATGAACGTATTTCAGTAATAACCCTGCCGGAGCTGTCGTATTTATAATTGATCTTGTCATCTGACCAATATCCCGAAAGGTTTCTTATCTCTACTAATTGCAGGTTTTTTTTATCATATAGGTATTGTTTCATTTCAAATAACGCCGGGTCTGAATCATAATTTAATTCGGCAATTATACGGTATGCAGAATCCCTGAACTGGGCATATCGGTAGTTAGTGGTAGTATTCCCGTCTCTTTCCTGGATTAAATTGTCAAATTCGTCATATGTATAAGTGGTGATGTAACGGCTTGTACTATCGGATGAATAGTGGATACTTTTTATCAGCCTCTTTTTTTTATCATATTCTTTGTCAATAAATGAGAGAGGGAGATAGGGGTACAGGCTTTTGGAAAATTCATCGAACAGCTTTTTGTCGTCCAAAGAATATCGCTCGTGGTACGACCCACCTACAAGAATGGGTAAGTTATTTTGGGCGATTCCGCTTACGTCTGGAGTTTCTTTAATGGATCTTATATTACCCTTTAATGAATCCAACTGGGAGAAGCCGGGTGCGGGTAGTAGCAGCGCAATATATAACCACTTTAATTTCATGATAAACAAGATGCGGCGGATCTTTTATTTTCACAAGGAATAAGAATAAAAAACCCCGCTCTGGAGAACGGGGTTACGTTTTTATAGGAGAAGCTTAAATATGAGCTTCGATCTTTTTTACAAAATTTCCTTTAGGTTGTGCACCTACTAATTTATCAACTACCTGCCCGTTTTTAATGAATAAAATAGCAGGGATAGAAGTGATGCCATAGTTCATAGATACCTGTGGGTTTACATCCACATTTACTTTACCTATGTTTACTTTACCATCATACTCTTTGCTCAGTTCTTCAATTACCGGCCCGATAGCACGGCAAGGGCCACACCATTCTGCCCAGAAATCAACTACGGTCAATTTATCAGAAGCCAGCACATCAGTCTGGAAATTTGAATCGGTATACTCTTTTGCCATTTTTAGAATTTTTGTTTTAATTGTTTATAGGGTTGCAAATTTAAGTCCGTTACAGTTAACCTGAATTAGTGACGTGGATTTGTGTAAAACTTGTCAGCCACAGTTGTCAGGTAGCTTACAAAACTGCAAAAACGTCTATTTATTTCACAGGAGTCACATTTTTTTAACAAATCCGGCTATTTTATCTGGGTTTTGACGGGTGTCGAATATGCTTATTATTTCTATATGGTCATCTTTTTCCCGGTACAAAATGATATTATGTTTGGTAAGTACTGCTTTTCTAAGTTTTGAAGCCTGGTGAATAATGGGATAACGGGAAGGATATTCTGCAATGACTAAAATTTTTGCCTGATACAAATCAAGAAAATTATCAAGAACCCTTAAACTCCAATTTTCAGATAACCAATCTGAAACATTTTCCAGGTCGGATTTTGCAATAGGGGTAAGAACAACTGGCTTAGCCATTCAGTCCATATTTTTTCCTGATGTACGCAACCGCATCTTCATTCAAAATGAATTTGCCTTCATCGGCTTGTTTCAGACTTTGTTCAATTCTTATCCTCCATGCCTGCGGCAATTGGTTCCACTCTGTTTCATCGGCTTGTGAATGAATGTAATTTTCTACAATGCCTAAAACAGTTTGCTGTTCATTCTCCGGCAACGAGTCTA
>JAYVKT010000446.1:0-5097 GCA_043768195.1 Chitinophagaceae bacterium
ATGCGCAAAACGTTACTATTTGGAAAGATGTACCAGGTGTTTTAAATGCCGATCCAAAATGGTTTTCGCACACAAAAAAAATTGATCAATTATCGTATCATGATGCTATTGAGTTAACGTATTATGGCGCAACGGTTATTCATCCAAAAACAATAAAGCCTTTGCAAAATAAAGAGATCCCTTTTTATGTAAAATGTTTTTTAGACCCTTCTTTGCCCGGCACAGTCATCCACAATAAGCCGGCTCACAACTTACCGCCTATTATTGTGCTGAAAGAAAAACAGGTAATGCTGGAAATGAGTTCGAAAGATTTTTCGTTTGTTGGCGAACACCATGTCGGGCACTTGTATAATCTATTTGAAAAATTAAACATCAAACCTAACCTGACGCAGAATGGTGCCATCAGTTTTGTTTGTGTACTCGATGACAGGATAGAGAAAGTTGAAAAGCTGGCATTAGCGGCCGCTGATTTTTTAGATGTGCAGGTGATAAAAGAATTGTCACTTCTTACCATACGCCATTACACCAAAGAATCATTTGAAAACCTTACAGAAGGAAAAAAAGTTTTGCTTCGCCAGCAGAGCCCTGAAACTATTCAATTATTAATGCAATAGAATTATTTAGCAGCCATTTCTATTGTAACTGTTTGTATCATTTTCTTTGCTACTGGTTTATCATGCAACAAAGCCGGTTTCCAGGTGCCCATATTTTCAAGGCGGGCAATCAACTCATCGTTTAACTCATCACTATCTTTTACGCTTTTCAAAATTTTGAAATTGACTGGTACTCCGTCTTTATCAACAATAAACTCTACCTGCACATATGCTTTCTTAACCCCTTTTGGTAAAAAAGTAACCATGTCTGTACCCAACTTTTCCAGGTATTTCATAAAGGCATCTGCCCCTCCGGGGAACTGTGGCCATTGATGAACCGCATCCACCAGTGTACCCACATTCCGGGTACGATGTGGCATCGGCGGTTTTTTAATAGGGGGTTTGTTGTCTATAATAGCTTTTTGCTTTCTGGGTGGCACTTCATTAATCATATACTGGCCTTTTTCACCAATCATTACTACCGGCAGTTGTTTATACTTATCAAAGTATTCGAACGCATCTTCCATTCTGTCAGCAAATTTTTTTAATACCGGATCATCTTTAGTCAGGTTATCCAGGTACTTAATGCTTCTTTCCACATTAAACCGGATAGGGAAAATGTGAACGGGAATAAAATCCTGCCCCTGGTCTTTGGCATACGCTGCCATAATGTATAACTCGTCTATCTGCTCATCCCTGATGGGAATGCAACCAACCGTTACACAACTGCCATGAATAAATATTTCGCTGCCGGGGCGCAGGGAGTCACTTAATATTTTATCAGAAACGTTTGGATAATTAATACCCAGCGATAAGTAATAGTTACTTCTTGGATTAAAAACATTGATTTGATAAAAGCCCTCGGGCACCTGGTAGTCACCTTCCATTCTTTTAGGGCCAAGGGTTCCTGCTAATGCACAAACTTTATATGTCTTAAAAAGCTGGAACTGGTCTTTGATATCATTCTTCACCCACACTTCAAGCTGAAAATCGTATTTAAATGAACGGATATAAATATACTTAGCAGGCCACTGCAATTTTTTTTCTTCGAATTGTTTCTGAAGTGTGTCAACCTTCTTTTGCAAAGCCTCGTTGGGCCGTGGAAAAGTTTTTTGATAGTCAATAAAAGAGAAAGAATTACCAGCCTTCGACTGCGGAGGTTGCGCTGATGCTACTAAAGCAGTGCATGTGAATAAAAATAATGTGATGAGGTTTTTCATGCTTTTCTGTTAAGGTTAACGGAGGGTAACAGATTTTATTTCAACAGTTTTGTCAAACTATTCGTAAAAATAGCTGAAATAAATAAGAAGTATGAAATACCAGGTACAAAAAACCCTAAAGAAAAGTGATTTCAACCAGGCAACCCGTACTTCGTACCTCGTAATTATAAATTGCCCCTCGCATCCTGTTCTCTTTCCAATGCTTCAAACAAGGCTTTGAAATTTCCTTTACCAAAACTTTTGGCTCCTTTCCGTTGGATAATTTCAAAGAATAATGTCGGTCTGTCCTCTAAAGGCTTACTGAATATCTGTAATAAATAACCTTCATCATCTCTGTCAATTAATATCCCGAGTTTTTGTAGTGGCTCAAGGTCTTCGTCAATCTTGCCTACTCTTTCCAATACAGTTTCGTAATAGCTTGGCGGGATATTTAAAAACTCAATTCCTCTTTTTTGCAATTCAGTTACGGTAGATACAATATCAGCCGTTGCGATTGCCACATGCTGCACCCCTTCTCCATTGTAGAAATCAAGATACTCTTCTACCTGGCTTTTCTTTTTTCCTTCTGCCGGTTCGTTGATGGGAAATTTTACAAAGCCGTTTCCATTGCTCATTACTTTACTCATCAATGCCGAGTATTCGGTAGAAATATCCTTATCATCAAAACTTAAAATATTGCGAAAGCCCATCACCTCTTCATAAAACTTTACCCAGGGGTTCATCTGGTTCCAGCCAACATTACCAACACAATGGTCAACATACAACAAACCTGTTGAAGCCGGATTGTAACTGCTTTTCCACTCCCTGAAGCCGGGCATGAAAATACCGCTGTAATTTTTTCTTTCAATAAAAAGGTGAACGGTATCGCCATAAGTGTGAATACCGCTAATAACTACCTCGCCGTTCTCATTTTTTAGTACAGTTGGCTCCTGGTAAGCTTTGCCGCCCCGTTTAGTGGTTTCTTCAAAAGCACTTGTTGCATCTTCCACTTTTAAAGCAATAACTTTTACTCCATCTCCATGTTTGTAAATATGATCGGCAATGGAATTGTCTGGTCTTAATGGTGTTGTTAAAACAAAAGTGAGTTTGTTCTGTCTTATTACATAACTCACCTTATCCTTCATCCCGGTTTCAGGGCCGGCATAAGCCAATGATTGAAAACCAAAAGCTGTCTTATAAAAATGGGCGGCTTGTTTGGCGTTGCCTACATAAAACTCTACATAATCTGTTCCTTGCAAAGGAAGAAAATCTGTTTCTATAGATTGTTTGTTATTTGTAGCTGTGACTGTATTCATGATTGTTTAATTAAGAAGATGAAAAATAAATACAGGGAATTGATATAACTTCCCTTTAGGGATTGGGGGAATCCATTGCCAATGTTTCCATCAGCAAATTAAAATTACTGCGAAGATCTTTGAATATTTTATGCGGATAATCAGGAAGCATCACGCAAATTTAATCAAAATCCAGGCTGAAAACCTTAAACTTCGCTGCCTATCTTTGTCCTTATGCAAAAAATCGGCATCCTCGGCGGCGGACAACTTGGAAGAATGCTTTTACAGGCTGCCGCTAATTACCCTGTGGAAACATTTGTGCTGGAAAATGACAGCGAATGTCCTGCTGCCCATCTTTGCCATCATTTTACCAAAGGTGACATTAAAGATTTTGAGACCGTTTACAACTTTGGAAAAAACTTAGATGCTATCACCATTGAAATAGAAAATGTAAATGTGGAGGCATTGGAAAAATTGGAGGCCGAAGGAGTAAAAGTTTATCCCAAGCCATCAGTTTTAAGAACAATCAAAAATAAAATTTTACAGAAACAATATTATCAGCAACACTCCATTCCAAGTCCTGAGTTTGTTATTACCAATAACCTGGAAGAATTAAATCAACAGGAAAATTTTTTACCCGCCGTACATAAAATTGGTGAAGGGGGATACGATGGCAAAGGTGTCCAGTTATTAAAAACAAAACAAGATATAAGCAAAGGATTTAATGCTCCGTCTGTTCTGGAAAAAATGGTGACCATTCACAAAGAAATTGCTCAAATGGTAGCCGTTAATGCAACTGGCGAAACGGCTTTGTATCCGCCGGTTGAAATGTTATTTGACCCATCACTTAATTTATTGGACTATCAACTTTGTCCGGCTGAACTGGAGGAGAAAACATTATGGAAAGTAGAAGCGATTGCTCTTACTACTATCCGGAATTTTAAATCACCCGGCATTTTTGCTGTAGAAATGTTTGTTGACAAAGAAGGTAATGTGTTGGTTAATGAAACAGCACCGAGAGTTCACAACAGCGGCCATCACACTATAGAAGCACATTACAGCTCACAATTTGATATGCTGTGGCGGATAATGCTGGGCTATCCGTTGGGAAATACGGATACTATACTTCCTTCCATCATGGTTAATATAATTGGAGCTGATGGTTTTAGTGGTAATGTGATATATGAAGGTCTCGAAGATGTGTTGAAAATTGAAAATGCTTTTGTCCATCTATATGGCAAGAAACAAACAAAGCCCGGCCGCAAAATGGGGCATGTAACCATTCTCAGCAAAGAAAAGCAGGAACTGCTCCATCAATCAAACAAAGTAAAGAGAACCTTGCTGGCAAAAGCCTGACCCCTCTTATCCAAGATAAAAACCGTTTATACTTCCCTGAAAATCAGCACAAGTAACGGTATGCTTTCCCGTCTAAAACTTTGTGATTATCCATTATCTTTAATCACCTGATTTTTTACCATTGCCACACAAACACATATGAGAGTCATTACATTACTCCTCTTACCTATCATTTTATTGCTAACCGCCTGCGGTGGAAAGAAAAAGAATGATGCCGCACAACAAAAAAGCGGAGCTGCGAAACCACCAGCGATGAAGGTGGATGGCTATATAGTAAGACCAGAACCTTTTCAGGAAAACATTGAAGTGCCCGGGAACATTGTGCCAAATGAAATGGCAGAAATTCACCCGGAAGTGTCGGGCAGAATAGTGCAACTAAATGTGGCCGAAGGAAAATATGTTGGCAAAGGAACTGTACTGGCAAAATTGTATGATGGCGACCTGCGGGCACAATTAAATAAAGTGCAAATACAATTAGCACTGGCACAAAAAACAGAAGACCGTCAAGCCCAGCTATTGAAAATACAAGGCATCAGCCAGCAGGATTATGATATTAGTTTGCTCCAGGTAAACAGTTTGCGGGCCGACATAGGCATTTTACAAACCAGTATTTCTAAAACAGTAGTAAGGGCACCCTTCAGTGGAAAATTGGGA
>JAYVKT010000447.1:0-4520 GCA_043768195.1 Chitinophagaceae bacterium
CCTGTTTTTTCTGTGGCAAATTGAAAGCCGGGTTAAACTGCCAGATAAAATAACCTAATGCCAGTAATAAAAGTACTGCCCCTGTGCCGATGGTGCCGATAGCTCCAATCAGCTTTCTGTTAATCATATCTCCTACCCCACCACCAAATGGAAAATTGCTTTTTGCAAAAATAAACGATAACAACACCGATAAAACCAACAACCCTACGGTAACATATTTAAGATTTTTCCAGATAGAAAAAATTCTGCGCCGGGATAATAAATTAATTCCCACTACAAAAAAGAAAGTGCAAATAAGAAACGAGGCTATTCCAAATGCGTTGAAAATAAAAAAGTGAGAAACGATAGCCCCAAATCTTCCAAGTAAGTTGGCGACTGGCTTGTCATTATCCAGCAAAGCAGAAAACCCCTGTTGCGCAATAGCCTGATCTTCTTTCCAGGTAAATAAATAAGAAACAAAGGAGATAAAAAGAAATATCGCAATCAGTAAAAAAACAGCACCTGCAATCTTCCAGGTCCTTTCATCACGGGCAAGTGCTTTCCAGTCCACTTTTTCCTCTTTTTCTGCCCTAAAGGCTTTTATGTCGGATTTGGCAGGCTTTTTCTCAGGACTATTTTTCGATTTCTTTTTCAGCTTGGTAGCCATGGCAGCAAAGATAATCAGTTTACCCTCAAAATATTACCTGAAAGTGGTATGCCGGAAGCTATCAAAAGCAAAAGCGATGTATTACATTTGAAATCCAAGCCCATAGCTTTCATGAAGAAACCATATTGCCTGCAAATACAAATAGCCCTTACTTGTTTTCTTTTGGTGAATACATTGAATGTTTTCGGCCAGAACAGCCCGGAGAATATATATACTGACATCAGCAAAGTCTCCTTTGAACAACGCTTCGAAAAAACAATCAGCAGTGTTTATATTGCTAAAAATACAGATCTAAAAACAGTTTTTCCCTCCTTACAATTTACTCCGGGACTAAAACATAAAGGCTCCATACCTAATGGATTTGTTACCCGGAAAATTTTGTTGAAATTTAATGTATGCAATACTGCTGATTCTGCAGAAGCCATATATTTTTTCCCGGGTTTTTATTTTCAGGATATTAATTTATACAGGTTGAATGGCGGCAGTTTAGAAAAAGCTACAACTATACTTCCCCCAATTGCAGATAGCCTCGGTTACCGGCTCCTTGCCCTACCTGCCGGCGACTCTGCAACATTTATTGCAGAATTGAGCTTTGTAAAAACTTACAATAATGTGGTAAAACCACGGTTGGTTAATAAAGGCTACCTGACTGCATTTATCGCACAGGTAAGGGGCAACTATAACCAGAATAATCTTATTACCTATGTTTTTTGTGGCCTGATGCTGATGATGATACTTTTTTCCCTTGCTAATTTTTTTCAGGGGGCCAATCCTGAATTCCTTTATTACTCCGGCTATGCCCTTTTTCTTGGAGGCATGTTGTTTACGCAGGCCGTATTCAGTTTTCGCAGCACTTACTTCAGTTTTTTTCTGGAAGGCTATTTAGATTTTATTATGCAGGGATTGGGCATTATGTTTTACATGCTTTTTATGCGGCAGTTCCTGGATACAAAGAATAAACACCCCTTCCTTTACAAACTTTATAATTTCGGCATCCTTCTTATAACCATTTCATTACTTACCTATACCCTGGGTTATTATTTCAGCAATGACTATGGCCTGGTAAACCTTATTGAAAATATTACCAAAATATCCTTGCTACTAATGACCCTTGTCTTTCTTATATACAGCTTCGGGTATTGGAAAGACAAACTACTGCGTTACCTTTTTTGGGGCAACCTTTTTCTTTTTGTGTTTGCAATGGTATCGCAACTGGCGATATTAATGTCCCCGATCTTTAAATCTTTTCCCGGTGTATTCAGTTCATCTCTTATATATTATGAAATAGGGCTGCTGCTGGAACTGATCATGTTCCTCGCCGGATTAAACCACAAAAACAGGAAGCAACTGATTGCACAAACAAAAGAAAGGGAAACATTGAAAGCACAAAACCTGATGCAGGGATATGAAAAAGAAATAGCCGTTTACAAAGCACAACAGGAAGAGAGGGAACGTATTTCCGCAGACATGCATGATGAACTGGGTGCCGGCATGACAGCCATTCGCCTGATGAGTGAAATTGCCCGCAACAAAATGAAAGAAAATACGCCGGTTGAAATTGATAAAATTTCTTCCTCGGCCGATGATGTATTGAATAAAATGAATGCCATTATCTGGAGTATGAACAGTGGCAATGATACGATTGATAATCTTGTTTCCTATATCCGTTCATATGCACTGGAATACTTTGACAATACTCTTGTTGAGTGCAAAGTAAATACACCGGAAATAATAGCTGACCATGAAATAACAGGGGATAAAAGAAGAAATATTTTCTTAAGTGTAAAAGAAACACTGAATAATGTATTAAAACACTCTAAAGCAACACTTGTTACCATCTCAATAGAAGTTAATCATAACCTGCATATTGTGATTGCTGACAATGGAACGGGAATAGACCTGCAAAATCTCCGTCAGTTTGGAAATGGTTTAAAAAATATAGAACGCCGGATTAAAATGATTAACGGCACTTTTACTATTGAGAATAAAAATGGCACTATTACTACACTTAATCTTCCGCTTTGATTACCGCTTTTTAAAAGCCGCCACTAAAAGAAAAAGCCAGCCGGCAATAAAGAAAAGGCCGCCCAAAGGGGTTATAGGGCCTGCAAATTTTACAGCACTGCTACCCTGTATTTTAAAAAGAGTAAGAAAATACAAAGAGCCAGAGAAAAGAATGATACCCGTTATAAAACAATTGCCAGCCCATATCAACCATTTGCCGTACAACTTATCAGATAGCAGTGCAACCAACAACAATGCAAGGGCATGATACATCTGGTACTGTACACCGGTCTGAAAGCCATGCAATATTTTACTATCACTTGTAATAGTTTCTAACCCATGTGCCCCAAAGGCACCAAGTGCAACGGCTAATGCACCAAAGATGGCGGCAGCAACAAGAAATTTTTTATGCATGAAATATTTTATTGATTAAGCTTTCTAACAATACCGGCTCTTCATCAACGGTTACATCAGCCTGCTCATAATAAATCTTTCTGTCGGAAAATTTTTTACTGATGAATCCTTTCAACTGTTCATCTGACAATTCTTTTATCAACGGTCTTTTTTCTTTTTCCTTTACCAATCTTTCAAACAAGGTATCTAATGGTACATTAATCCAAACTGTGGTGCCAGATTGGTTCATGTATTCAATATTATTAAAATAGCAGGGAGAACCACCACCGCAGGCCATTACAAAACTTTCATGGCTTTCAGTAATGATATGAAGTACATCTTTCTCCATCAACCGAAAAATCTCCTCGCCGTCTTCAGCAAATATTTCGGGGATAGACTTACCGGCATGTTCTGTTACCGCTTCATCGAGGTCAAAAAACCGAATACCAAGTTTTTCACTCAGTAAGCGGCCCCAGTGTGTTTTGCCGGAGCCCATGAAGCCGATAAGATAAATGCGAACCCCCATACCCCCATTAATAGTTTTAAAGTTTTAGTCTTCTTATTCCCCTAAAGGGGAGGTTTGGAAATTCACTTTTTGTAAGAGTTATTGTTTGATACATGCTTGCTCTTCTCAAATGCTGAATAGAATTACTAAACGATGAAGTGTGCGACGCAACAGACGATGATAGCTGTCCCGGCTCATCCGGGAGTAGCAATGTAGCTGGTTACAAAATCGTCACCTAATTAATTTAAAGAGCTTTTGATACCAGGATGAATCATTGACCTAAGTCTCCCCTTTAGGGGGACAGGGGGAATCTACTTAAACGCATTCAACCCTGTCACATCCATTCCCGTTATCAGCAAATGAATATCATGTGTACCTTCATAAGTAATTACACTTTCCAGGTTCATCATGTGGCGCATTACCGGGTACTCACCGGTGATGCCCATTCCGCCGAGCATTTGTCTTGCATCTCTGCAAATATTCGTTGCCACTTCACAGGCATTACGTTTGGCCATACTTACCTGCTGCGGTGTTACTTTGCCTTCATTCATTAATACGCCGAGTCGCCAGTTTAATAATTGAGCTTTGGTAATTTCTGTTACCATTTCGGCCAGCTTTTTTTGTTGCAACTGAAAGCCTGCAATGGGTTTACCAAACTGAATTCTTTCTTTGGCATAATTCAATGCAATGTCGTAGCAATCCATGGCAGCGCCAATGGCACCCCAGGCAATGCCATACCTCGCCTTGGTCAGGCAACCCAACGGACCTTTTAAGCCTTTCACATTGGGTAAAATATTTTCTTTAGGAACTTTTACATTATCAAAAACCAATTCACCGGTAGCAGAGGCACGCAGGCTCCATTTGCCGTGTGTAGTGGGCGTGGAAAAACCTTCCATGCCACGTTCAACAATTAAACCGCGGATATCCCCGGCCTCATCTTTTGCCCACACCACCGCCACCTGTGAAAAAGGA
>JAYVKT010000448.1:0-2941 GCA_043768195.1 Chitinophagaceae bacterium
CCTGTTTTTGCATCACGACTGTATTTTTCCATCCACACAAACTGGTTGATAATGTCATTGAAATCTTGTGTTTGATTATTTAAAACAGCAAACTCTGCATAAAAAGGTTCTATCATATACAAACCATCCAGCCACATTTGTGTGGGGTATTTTAGTTTGTGCCAGAAGCCGCCAATTTTATTTCGTGGCTGCCAGCTTATTTGATTGCGTAATGTTTGCGCAGCAATTTTGTATTTCTCTTCTTTATATAGTTCATGCAGGCGTAATAATTGGCGGCCCGGCGGAATATTATCGCTGTTGTATTCATCCATTACATAAGTTCTGATGGTGCCATCATCTTTTATAAAATGATCAACAATATGTTTAGTGTAATCCATGTATGTTTTGTCGTTGGTCATTGTACCGAGTCGTTCAAACCCCATTAGTACCACGCCAATTTCATAGTTCCAGTTGGCGGGGCGGTTACCTTGTGGCAGATTATCCTGTTCCAGGTGACTGGCATATTTTTTTACCACCATCGAATCTTTGTATTGATTCATGATTGTAGCAGCCATTTGTTTGGCGTAGTTGATTTGTGCATAGACTTGGCCTCCCCAAACCCCTCCCAGGGAAGGGATTACGAAGAGTAAAATGATTTTTAATTTTCTTTTCATAATTGCAAGGTTGTGTTATAAATATTTTGCGTTTTTATAAAGTTTGTGAATTGGTTAATTGCTCCGAACCAAGTTCCCCCTTCAGGGGGACAGGGGGCTTCCTTCTCCAATAATTTGCTAAGATACTACCGCTGATGTTCATCCAAGGACTAAAAACTGCTGCCGCCAAACCAACCGTACCCAGCTTACCCATACTGCCTGCAATGCCGCTGGCCATGCCACCATTTTGCAAACCCACTTCAAAGGCAATGGTGCGGCTGGAGTTTACATCCATACCAAATAAACGGCTGAGCCAGTAACCAAAAAAATATCCTGCGGCATTATGTATAACTGATGCGATGAATAACAATACACCCACTTTCATCAGGTTCTCTCTGCCTGCTGCGGTAGTAACGGTTGTAAAATAAATTATACCGAACATTGAAATGAGGGGCATAATTTTATCGAGTGTTGGAAATTGTTTGTGTAGAACATTATACAACACACCAACAATTATTGCTCCGGCAAAAAAACCGGATAAGTTTAACGACTGCAGTAACGATGCATCCGTAATATCTTTCTGCAATACGGAAACAAGTAAAACGATCCACAAAGCCGAAACTGCGGCAATTATAAAAACGGTTTTCTTTTTCTGAGGAGTGGCTCTTTTCAAAAAATCATGCAGCAATGCGGCGCCAATGGGAACCAATACAATTTTTACAATCTCCATCATCATGTCCACAAAGTCAATTTTTATTAATGTGCCTGCAAATGTTTTCATTAGCAATGGTGTTAATAATGGTGCTACTAATGTTGCCATGGCTGTTACAATTACACTCAATACCAAATTTGCTTTTGCCAAATACACCATTACATTACTTGCCAGTCCGCTGCTGCAGCTGCCAATTAAAATAATACCTGCTGCAATTTCCGGTTCAAAATCAAAAACTTTTGTGAGCAATAAACCCATCAACGGCATAATAGAAAAATGACAGAACAAACCCACCAGCACACCTTTACCTGTTGATGCCAGTCCGCTGAAATCTTTCAAACTCATATGCGTACCCATACCAAACATCACCATCTGAATGATAACGAGTATCAATGTTTTGTCACGCAGATTTACACCGCCCCAGTTTTTAAATGCTTCGGGAAAAATCATTCCCGCCACTACTGCACTTATTATCCATGCTGTGTATTGATAACCTTTTAATGATGGCACCGAACCTAAACCAATTGCCAGACTGATAGCGGTTGCTAATGCACAAGGTTTGTATAGCGATGGTTGTTGCATTACAATACCAATCACCAAAGCGATGGCGAACAATGCGGATGCGTATAAAAAATATTTTTTCATGACCTCACCCCAAACCCCTCTCCAAAAGAGAGGGGCTTTAGAGCCTTAAAGTTTAGATGTGTTAAATTGAGTTGCTAAATATTCCATTGCTATTTGCGGACTTGCCAGTATTGGCACTTTCTTTTCTGCATCTGTTAATGTATCCACTACTCTTGCCATGCTTGCCTGCGCCAGTACAATTACATCCACTTCGTTTACTAATTGCTTTAATGCATCACCTACCTTTTTATCATGTGTGGCTGCATCGCCGCTCATCAGTGCATCAAATGCTCCTTCGCATAGCACTGCTTTCAATTCAATTTCTTTTCCGGTAGCTATAGCTCTTCGTCTCACTAAATCAGATGTGGGTGCCAGTGTTGTTGACAATGTTGCAATTACTCCGATTCGTTTTCCTGTTTGCACGGCCATGTCTGCCATTGGTTGGTCCACTCTTAATACCGGCACACTGGTTAATGTTGCCGCCGTTTCCACCGCAGGGCCAATGGATGAACAGGTGAACAAAATAAAATCTGCTCCTGCTTCTTCTGCCGATGCAGCGTAGTTCACCACTCTCTTACTTGTTGATGCTGTTAACTCACCGCAGGCAATAGTGTTTTTTATCAAGCTGTCGTCAACAATGTTGAAGACTTTTACGCCGGGTAAATATTTACTGCACAATTCTGCAAATACCGGAACTAATGTGGCGGATGTGTGAATGAGTCCTAATGTTTTTTGTGACATCTCTTTTATAATGTGCTTTTATTTTTGGGTTACCAGCTTCAGTTTTTCATGGCATCATCGTTGCGTCGCACTCTTGTACTTTCTGTTCTTTACTCAACTTTTTTGTTGAACCCCTTCGGGGTTCGAATACATTCTTCGTTATCTCTCCGGGTTTCACCCGGAGCTATTCACATTTAATCCCTTCGGGATTATTCGTAATAAATTGCTTTTCCAAATTACGTTCATCATTCAT
>JAYVKT010000449.1:0-2607 GCA_043768195.1 Chitinophagaceae bacterium
GGCATTCAGTGTTTCATTTACAAGCTTTGGTGTTAATATCGATGCTTCTTCTTTTGCAACCGATCCATCCTCATGCGATACAGAAACACCCACTTCCAGGATTTGTTTGGCCGTGCCTTTATAAGTTCCTTTTACCGGTGAGCAATCACTAAAACTTCTGCCAATGGCAAGGCGCACATGTAAATCGTTTACCACACAGTTGTTGGTAGGGTCAACACCCAGCCAGCCATAAAACGGAATATAGGCTTCTACCCAGGCATGGGTAGCACCTTCGCCACGAAGGCTGCTGTCTTGCGGACAAACATATCCACTTACATAACGTGCCGGAATATTCAACAGCCGCAGCATTACCAATAAAATATGAGCAAAGTCCTGGCATACACCGGCCTTTAGTTTCCATATTTCATCCAGCGTGGTTTCTACTGTGGTAATACCTTTTATGTAGTTAAAATTTGTGTACACGTATTCGGTTAATTGTTTAACTGCAGTAAATACAGTAACCGTTTTATAAAATCCATCATCTGCAATTTTTTTAACTTCATCCAGCCGGTCAAAATTTTCCTGCTTTAAAAAATCAATGAACGGCACCATGTATTTTATTTCAAGTAAATGATTCCATTGCTCCTGTACCGGAAGGTTATCCATAGGAATGGGTCTGGGCCGGGTTAATACTGTAATGGTTGACTCAATCCTTAATTCGGTATGCGGTGCAATATTCATAAACGAACCGATCTCATTGCCATAATAATCTTTGTACACTTCAATAAAAGGCTCGTTGGTGATATACAATTTTTGCTGCTGTACTTCCTGGTAGTCGTCTTTTAAAGGAAATAACATGATCTGGTTGGCACTGTCTCTTACAAATTCGGCGTAAGTATATTTGGTGATATGGTGTATGATAAATCGGGGCATGAAGGTTGTTTCTTTATTATTTAATATTTCTTTTTGAGTAGTGAGTAAGACTTCAAAACCAAAGGCTCACCACTCACTAACTGTGTGCAAAATAATTCTGATTCAATGTACTTCCAATTTGAAAAAGATCAAACTTGGTATCTGATAAAAACCGGTGCAGCCCTTCCTGAATAATTGAATCGGGGGTACTGAATTTTACTTTACTCTTTACCTTGCCAATCATAAAATCTATCTGGTTATAGCCGGAAATGTTTTTATCGTTCTTTAATCTTTCAAAATACCGGTGCAGGTGATTAATGGAATATATTACAGACCGGGGAAAGGTTTCATTCAGTAAGATCTGTTCCATTACATTCTTTGCTTCAAAGCCACCACGGTAAGTTTTTAAATACAGTTCATAACCCGATATCGACATCAGTAAATATTTCCAATACGTAGTATCGGCAGGCTTATCCATCTCATAATTTAAATCACTGAATTTGATATCCAGAATATCAGCAGACTGTACCGCCCTTTCCAAAAACTTTCCAATGTTGATGAATGAATTGCCTTCGCCCCTGCTCATGGTAACATCGGTAGTACCGAAATATAACAGGCCCTGCTTTATTAAGCTGTCCAATACTGTTATCGGGTCTTCTCTTTGTAAAAGTTCAATCAGTTTTTCCTGTCGTATGGCGTGGTAAAAATCATTAAGGCATTGCCACATCTCTTTGGTAATATGGTCCTGCACACTTCTTCCGTTTTCCCTGGCTTGTGTTACAATGTTAAAAACTGAATTAGGGTTTTCTTTGTCGGTAACCATAAACTGCAACACATCCCTGGTGTTTTTTGCCAGAGCCTCAGCTTCCTCATCTTTTAAAAAAGTAAATATTTTTAAAACAGGTTTCCATGAAAATTCCTGTATGTCATCCTGCGAAGAAGCGTAATTGATCTTAAGCATTCTTAAAATACCATCCGCTCTTTCCATATAGCGGCTCATCCAGTATAAACTATCGGCAACTCTACTTAGCATAAAATAAGACATGCCCCTCCGCCCCTAAAGGGGAACTGCGAAGCGCTTTTTGATTTAAAATGAATAATATTTATCAAATTTTTTGCTTTCTATTTTTTGAAAAGCTACATAAATTTTTAGTGTACCAGTTCCCCTTTAGGGGCGGAGGGGCAACTACCTCGCCATCCACCCTCCATCTACAAACAACACAGTACCATTTACATAATCCGATGCTGATGATGCCAGGAATACCACCGGCCCTTTAAAATCTTCCGGCACACCCCAGCGGCCTGCAGGAATACGACTTAATATTGATGCACTTCTTTCCGGATCTTCCCGTAAAGCCTGTGTATTGTTAGTAGCAATATAACCTGGCGCAATACCATTTACACAAACGCCTTTGCTGCCCCACTCGTTACCAAAGGCACGAACCAAGCCAGCAACTGCAGATTTACTTGCGGTATAACCCGGCACATTAACGCCTCCCTGAAAACTTAATAAAGAGCAAGTGAAAATTATTTTTCCACCGCCATTTTCAATCATGTCTTTTCCAAACTCACGGCCTAAAATAAATTGTGCATTTAAATTAATGTCGATTACTTTATCCCAATATTCATCAGGATGTTCGGCGGCTGGTTTACGCATGATGATACCAGCATTGTTTACTAAAATATCTATCTTTTTATTTTCTGCTTTTACTTTAT
>JAYVKT010000450.1:0-5685 GCA_043768195.1 Chitinophagaceae bacterium
AACTGGCAAAAAAAATTGAGGCATTAATAGAACGCTGATTATTATGATTGTTCCAGAACAATTACCATAAAAAATTATTAACCATCATAATAATCTGCGTTCCACCAAAACAACGACACTGCCGATTACATCCACCATATTAATGATTCGCCCTGCAGCTTTTGGCTTCAATGAAGAAACCGCAGCCAATAATTTTTTTCAATCTAATCCGGGCATAAGTAAGGAGGAGTTACAGAAAAAAGCACTGGCAGAGTTTGATAACATGGTGCAGACGCTGCAAAGCCATGATATTAATATACTGGTTATTGAAGACACTGATGAACCCGCCAAGCCGGATGCTATTTTCCCCAATAACTGGCTCAGCACTTCGCCCAATGGAGTGCTTGCCGTGTTTCCTATGTATGCAGCTAACAGAAGAATTGAAAAACGAGATGAAGTGTTGCAGGCGATTGGCAAACATTTTATCATTCATGATGTACAGGACTGGAGTGAATACGAAGCAGAAGGAAGGTTTTTAGAAGGAACCGGCAGTATGGTCATTGATTATGAGAATAAATTAATTTATGCCTGTGCTTCTGAACGAACAAGCCCGGCAGTACTCGAAAAATATGCGGCCACCAATGGATTTCAGGCTATTGTATTTTTGGCAACAGATAAAAACGGGATGCCAATTTATCACACTAATGTAATAATGACCCTGGGCGAAGGGTTTTGTGTACTCTGTGAAGAGTCCATTGAAGAGGAGTGGGAGTTGATAGCGGTAAGGCAATTATTAGAATCAACCAATCATACCATCATTGCTATTACCCGTGACCAGATGCACAGCTTTGCAGGTAATATGCTACAGGTGAAAAATAACAAAGGAGAAAAGTTCCTGGTAATGAGCCAAACGGCTTTTAATTCTTTACGCAAAGAACAAAAGCAAATGCTGGAAGCTTATTCCACTTTGCTGACCATTGCGGTACCTACTATTGAAGAAGTGGAAGGTGGTAGTGTAAGGTGTATGATGGCGGAGATCTTTTTAGAGGGGAGATAGTTTTTGTTAGTATTTATGCAGGGTACAAAAAATATATAACAAAAACACATAATTGTATAATAGAAAGAACACAAGGCCGATGTAGTTTTACATCCCTTGAAAATGACACAGCACTCCAAACAAGAACTTCAGCGGTTTATCACAGATAACAGCCTTAGAAGAAACGACGGCCTTATTATTTTTGAAGGCACTATAACAATATGCAGAATGAATACTGATTTTTATTCAGAGTTGCTTGTTGTTACACTTCCCGAGGAAATGGTATTATATATAATGGAGTTTGGCACACCTAATCAGCCGGAAAGCGACATGTATCGTACCTCAGACCGGGTGTTTAAATGTTTGCCAGAGAAAAAACTGGAAATAATCAACCTTGAATCGGGTAGCCGGGTTATAATTTCATTAGCTGCCACAAGTCACCGGCATTAAAAAGTAAAAGATTATCGGAATATTTTATATTTAGCATCAAACCAACTACAGGTATGAAGCTCTATATACGTAATATGGCCTGCGAAAGCTGCAAGGTTTTGGTAAAGGAAGAACTGGAAAAAATTGGCAAACAACCACTAAAAGTGGAACTGGGCGAAGCTGAGGTAAAAGGAAAACTTTCTGAAAAACAGCAAAACCAATTTTCAACGGCTATTAAAAAGGCGGGGCTTGAACTTACCTACAATAAAGAAGTGGTACTTATTGATAAAATAAAAGCTGCTATTACGGAGTATGTGGAGAACAACAACAATATAAAAAGCAACTTGTCGGTTTATCTCAGTAAAAAACTGCATTATGACTATGCTTACCTGTCCAGCTATTTTTCAACCATGCAGGCCAACACCATTGAACAGTTTACCATAAGCCTGAAAATAGAAAAGGCAAAAGAAATGCTGGTGATTGACGGGCTAACCCTTACAGAAATCGCCGACAAATTAAATTATAGCAGTGTGGCACACTTATCAGGCCAATTTAAAAAAGTAGCGGGGCTTCCGGCTTCGCATTTTAAAAACCTGAAAAATATACGGCGGCAAACGATACAAATGTTGTGAGGTAATTTCTTACGGATAAAATAAACAGCGGAGCATTAAATCTTTACTATAATAATTTTTTCACCCTTCTGTAGAATTCTACCAATGGGGTTTCCTAAAAAGTCTTTCACTTCTTCCAAGCTCTCTTCCTTCACACTCACCAGCAATCCCCCATTCGTTTGCGGGTCGGGTAATAAAGTAAATGCTTCCATCACATTCACTCCTTTTTCAAATTTTACTTTATCGTTGTATGCATTCCAATTGCGGGTAGTAGCATCGGGGAAAATGCGTTTGGCAATATATTCTTTTACTCCGGCGGCAATTGGTAGTTTGTCATAATAAATTTCTGCACTTAGTCCACTGCCTTCAGCCATTTCTATTAAGTGGCCAAGCAAACCAAAACCGGTTACATCCGTCATGGCAGTTACACCTTTTATCTTGCCCAGCTCCTCACCTATCTTATTTAATGTTGTCATTTGCTTAATCATCATGGACAAATGTTCTTCTTTCAGCAATCCTCTTTTTTGTGCAGTAGATAAAATGCCAACGCCGAGTGGTTTGGTTAAAAATAAATAGTCACCTTCCTGTGCGGTATTATTTTTCTTTAGATTTTCTATTGGTACAATACCGGTTACTGCCAAACCAAATATCGGTTCCTGCGAATCAATACTGTGCCCGCCTGCTAATGGAATACCAGCTTCGGCGCAAATATGCCGACCTCCTTCAATTACCTTCTGTGCTAATTCAACGGGCAATTTTTCCACCGGCCAGCCAAGAATTGCAATTGCCATTAATGGTTTGCCTCCCATGGCATACACATCGCTGATAGAGTTTGCCGCAGCTATTCTTCCAAAATCAAAAGCATCATCCACAATCGGCATAAAAAAATCAGTAGTAGAAATTAATGCCATTCCATTTCCCAAATCATATACGGCTGCATCATCTTTACTCTGATTGCCAACGAGTAGTTTATTATTATCTGGTGATACAAAACTGCTTTTCAGAATTTCATCTAATACTTTAGGAGCAATCTTGCAGCCACAGCCTGCACCGTGAGAGTATTGTGTAAGTTTAATACCCCCATCCCCTGAAGGGGGGATAAGGGGAGAGTCTTTTTGTTCAGTCATTGCGCAAATTTCGGATAATGTACGGAGAGTCTAATGATTATAGGAAGAACTTCACGCAAAGCCGCCAAGGTGAATACATAAGTTCGCAAAGAATTACTTTTCTCTATGTCTTTGCGCCTTTGCGTGCAACAAAAACTATTTCTTTCTTCTAAAAACTATTCCTGCATTTTTCTGAAAATCGGAACTGAACCGAAGATTATAGACATCATCCCCGTCATGCACCACCAGCAGCCCGGTATTGGGAGGGTACTTGCCAAGGTTTTCAGCAAACAACACCAACGTAAAATCTTCATTACCCGGGGTGATATAAATTGTTTTCTTGATTGCACTGGCTTTCAAACCCTGGTTTGACATAATTACTTCTCCGTTCATATAAACACTTACAGTATCGCCGTCAATTTCTCCATTATCATACAGCGATAATTCAAGGCTATCAGCTTTGAAACTTACGATTTGTGAGAACTCGGATTTTCTACCGGCAACCAATGCAGATTTTGCCAGTATATCAACAGCTGGCTTTTTTATTTCAGGGATTACATCAGCTATAACAGGTTCTGTTTTTATTTCTTTCTTTTCCTGAACAGGGGTATTTACAGCAACTGAATTTGTTTTAACAGGGATTGTTGAAGATGCTTCCTGTTTTTTTGTTTCAGCAATTGACCTAGATGGAGCAGGGTTATTTGTTTTAGCAATATTTTTTGTATCTGTTGGAGTTTGTTTGAGTTTGTTATCAACTTGCTTTACAACTATCGGAGCTTGTTTTGGCACATTTGGGTTTGCTACCGGTTCCGTTGTTGTGGCATCTTCTATAGATACCTTTTCAGAAGCCACAGTTGAAACAGGTGCATTGTTCTTTGCAATTGTTTTGTTATATGGCGATGGTGTTAGTGAAACCTCACCTGCATCAACTTTCTTTATTTCTTTTTGCGATACTTCTGTAATTGGCTTTTTTACCAGAGGAGGTTCTGTTTCTGCCCTTTCCAAATCCGGCTTTGCCACTGTTAGTGCAACATCAGCCGAAAGGGAAAGCTGATCCAGTTTAGTAGAATATTCTGTTTTAATTGCCGAGGGCTTTACTAATCTTACTGTCGAAGGGGTTTCTTTTCGTTCTTTGTAAAAAGCAATACCATCAGCAAGGTTTAATTCTTCGAGGTGTGGAAATATTTTAGAAGCTGTTAAATCTTTTTCTTCGGCAAGCATAACTTTTCCGGTAACGGAATAATATTTTTTAGTAGCATTGGTTTTCCAGGTGCCGTCTAAAAACCAAGTGCTGTCGTTTTGGTTTCTGCGAAAAGTGCTGGTCACCTTTATTCCCTTGTCCAGCTTGCCACGAAAATTGTAGGCAATAATGTCGTCGTCACTTACTTCACAAATATCACCCTCTCCGGAAGGAGTCCCGCGGACAATAGTTCCCTTCACCCTTTTTACCATATAGTACAAGGTATCATTCACAATAAATTCGCTGCGGGAGTAGCCATATACCTTGCCTTTATATTCTGTCAATGCAATTTCAAAAGACTGATCTTTTCGTATAGTGGTGCTGTCATTATTTAATGCTCCTGTCCAGAGGCCGGTCAGTGTTTGTCCAAAAAATAAAAGGGGCGATAATAAAACCAGAGCAGTTAGCTTAAAACTTTTGTGGCTGATGCTGGGCAATACGGGTAAGTTGGTCGGCATTTTCAGGGATTACGGATTTACAGTCAACTGTTTGTAATAACGAATTTATGCCCTCCCGATTGTGCAAAGACTTGAAATAATGCTTGTCGTAATATTTTAGCAAAATGTCGAAACTTTCGGTGATTTTGCCCTCTTTTAATAGTAAAATGGCTGTTTTTGCATTCAAATGCCCCAATTTTTGAGAAATCCGGGTTATTGCATCTGCTACTTTTTCCGTGTCTAATTGCCCATATTCCTGTACTATATGTTTCAAACGTTCTTCAAAAGGAATGTCAAGAAAATAAACCGGCGACTGGCGCATCAGTTTCCAAAGTTCATGCGGAATATTTACCTGGCCGATTCGTTGGGATTCATCTTCGAGCCATATGCAGTTGGCAATTGGCAGTTCACAGTCAATAACCGGGTTCGCTGCAGACTGTAAATTGCCAACTGGAGACTGGCAACGTAGTTCGAGTGCCAGGATATTCTCAAACATTTCCTGTCCCGGTTGCTCTGGCATTCCAATACTTCCAAAGGCAGAGCCTTTATGATTGGCTAATCCTTCAAGGTCAATTATTGTTTCCCCTTTTTCTTTTAATGTCTTTAATAACTCTGTTTTCCCAGAACCTGTATATCCACCAAGTATGTTGAATTGAAATGGAAGTTGAAAAGTATCCAGGACATAATTCCGGAATTTTTTATACCCGCCAATCAACGTATAAACTTTGAAACCATATAAATCTAACAACCATGCAACACCTGCACTTCGCATACCACCTCTCCAACAATGCACCAGTACGAGTCGGGAGTCTTTAGTCTGGGGTTCGGAGGCCACTCCCGACTCCCG
>JAYVKT010000451.1:0-3428 GCA_043768195.1 Chitinophagaceae bacterium
TTCGTTTCCGCAAATGATAGTAGCGTTGGCACCAATACTGGCACCTTTTTTTATCAGTGTTTGCTTATATTCTTTTTTCCGGCTGATGGCACTCCGTGGGTTTATTACATTCGTAAAAACGGCAGAAGGCCCGATGAAAACATCATCTTCACAAACTACCCCTTCATACACTGACACATTATTCTGCACTTTTACATTGTTGCCAATAATAACATTAGCAGCAATAAAAACATTTTGTCCGATGATACAATCATTACCTATACTGCAACCGGTTATTAAATGGCTAAAGTGCCAGATGTTTGTACCAGATCCGATTATGCAATCCTTATCAATTACAGCAGTGGGATGAGCAAAATAAACAGCAGTTGACAATAATGATGCTTTAAAGAATTATGAAACAATTTATTACTTGCCGAAAGCAAGATGATTTTTCCAGATTTCTTCTTCTGGCAGCGATTTAAAATAATCGTAGGTAATTTTTAACCCTTCGGCTCTTGTAATTGCCGGTTGCCAGTTTAATAATTTTTTTGCCCGGGTAATATCCGGTTGCCGTTGCTTGGGATCGTCGGCAGGCAATTCTTTGTAAACAATTTTTTGTATTGTTCCTGTCAATTTAATTATTTCTTCAGCAAAATCTTTCAGGCTTATTTCATCCGGGTTACCAATGTTTACCGGATGTGCATAGTCACTTAATAATAAACGATAAATACCTTCTACCAAATCTGATACATAACAAAAACTGCGGGTTTGGCTACCATCACCAAACACGGTAAGGTCTTCGCCCCGCAATGCCTGACCGATAAAAGCCGGTAGTGCCCTGCCATCATTCAACCTCATCCTCGGGCCATAGGTGTTAAATATTCTTACAATTCTTGTTTCCACTTCATGATAAGTATGGTAGGCCATTGTTATAGCTTCCTGAAAACGTTTTGCTTCATCATAAACGCCACGGGGACCTACCGGATTTACATTACCCCAATAATCTTCGTTTTGCGGATGCACCAGCGGATCGCCATATACTTCGCTGGTGCTGGCAACTAATATTCTTGCTTTTTTATTTAAGGCGAGGCCAAGACAGTTATGTGTGCCCAGCGATCCTACTTTTAATGTTTGTATCGGAATCTTTAAGTAATCAATAGGACTGGCCGGCGAAGCAAAGTGAAGTATGTAATCAAGTGAGCCGGGTATATGAATAAATTTACTTACATCATGATGGTAAAAGCTGAACTCTTTTTGGGGAAACAAATGTTCAATATTCTTAAGGTTACCCGTAATCAAATTATCCATCCCTATTACTTCGTACCCCTCTTTGATAAATTTATCGCAAAGGTGAGAACCCAGAAAGCCAGCAGCGCCGGTAATAAGAACTCTTTTCATTGGTTGCTTGTTAAATAATGCAGATAATAGTTTAAGAAGGAATTACTTTTCGTCTGCCGATACTTTCATAATAAAAGCCAAGCGATTCCATCATTGTAATATCATACAGGTTACGTCCGTCAAAAATGATTTTCTGCGTAAGTGCCGAGGCGATTCTTTCAAACTCCGGTGTCCGGAACTCATTCCACTCCGTACAAATAATCAACGCATCAGCACCCTTCAACGCTTCGTACTGATGTTCAGCAAAATTTATTTTTCCGTTATATTCTTTTTTTACATTTTCCATTGCCTCCGGATCGTAAGCGGTAACTGCAGCTCCGTTTGCCAGCAAAAAGTCAATTACTTCTAATGCAGGGGCTTCCCGTATATCGTCTGTATTGGGTTTAAACGCAAGCCCCCAAACTGCCAGCTTCTTATTCTTTAACTGACCCTTGAAATATTGTTTTATTTTGGAGATGAAGAATTGCTTTTGCAACACATTCACTTCCATTACTGCATTTAATATTTTGAAATCATAGTTAGCATCAATCGAAGATTTTGACAATGCCTGTACGTCTTTGGGGAAACAACTTCCTCCGTAGCCTAAGCCCGGGTATAAAAAATGTTTCCCAATCCGGAAATCTGTACCTATGCCCCGGCGTACCATATCTACATCTGCCCCAAGTTTTTCGCACAAGATGGCTACTTCATTCATAAATGAAATTTTGGCAGCTAAGAAACTATTGGCTGCATACTTGGTAAGTTCAGCACTTTTTTCATCCATGAAGATGATGGGGTTTCCCTGCCGCACAAATGGCTCATATAATTTTTGCATTACGGCTTTCGCCTTTTCGGAAGATGTACCTATTACTACCCTGTCAGGTTTCATAAAATCTTCAACTGCTGCGCCTTCCCGCAAAAATTCAGGATTGCTTACCACACTGAATGTATCTGCAATATCATTTTCACTGCTGGCTACTATTGCCTGTCTCACTTTTTCAGCCGTGCCCACAGGTACTGTGCTTTTATCTACTATAACTTTATAATCACCCGGGTTCAAAAGTTTTCCTATATCAGCAGCTACACCTAATACATATTTTAAATCGGCACTTCCATCTTCGCCTGACGGTGTTGGCAATGCCAAAAAAATAATATCAGCACCTGTTATTCCTTCCTTTAAAGAAGTAGTAAAATGTAATCGTCCTTCCTTCAGGTTGCGGGCAAACACTTTTTCCAGTCCCGGCTCATATATGGTGATAATTCCTGCCTGCAGGCTGTTAATCTTAGTTTCATCAATATCAATGCATGTTACATGATTACCTGTATCGGAAAAACAAGTTCCGCTTACTAACCCAACATATCCTGTACCTACTACTGCAATTTTCATTCTTGGTAAATTATTATCTTAAAATATATACTGCCACTGTCACCAGTTTTGCAGTAATTAAATTTTATCTGCATACACTTTCGCATAGTACTGCTGATAATCTCCGCTGGTAACTTGCTTTAGCCAATCAGCATTTTCAAAGTACCAGTCAATAGTTAAGGCAAGGCCTTCCTCAAAAGTTACAGAAGGTTTCCAGCCAAGTTCATTATTAATCTTTGAAGCATCAATTGCATATCGCCTGTCATGTCCGGGGCGGTCTTTTACATAAGTAATCAACTGCTCACTGGTTCCTGTAGCATTACCCAGTTTTTCATCCATCAGCTTACACATCAATTTAACAAGGTCAATATTTCTCCATTCGTTAAAGCCGCCGATATTATAAGTGTCACCTGTTTTACCCTGATGAAAAATAAGGTCAATGGCTGCTGCATGATCTTTTACAAATAGCCAGTCACGGGTATATAAACCGTCGCCATATACAGGCAAACTTTTTTTCTGAATAATATTATGAATAAAAAGGGGGATTAATTTTTCCGGAAAATGATTAGGCCCATAGTTGTTGGAACAATTGCTAACTACTACCGGCAGACCATATGTATCATAATAAGCCCTTACAAAATGATCGCTGCACGCCTTTGAAGCACTATACGGCGAATGCGGATCGTATTTTGTTTCTTCCGTAAAA
>JAYVKT010000452.1:0-2860 GCA_043768195.1 Chitinophagaceae bacterium
GATAAAAGATGTGGAACAAAAGTTTAGGGTAAATATGTTTGACAGAACAACTTTGGCCTTTGTTATAAAAGATAAAATACAATTGCTTCCACTATCGCAATTGCAGTATGCTGTTGAGAATGGATTTATTAACGCTGACACTTTGTACTTTAATAACCTTGTACAGACAAAACAAGAATTAGAAAGTAAATGGATTGTACCGGTGAAAGATAGCTGGTTGGCACCCAAAATGAAACTAAACTCCGGGGCTTAATTTATTTTCCGATTTTCAACACAGGCTTCTTTGCCGCTTTCGTAAAATTATATCCCAGGCTCAATCGAAAATTTCTCGTCCGGGCAGTACTATAGCTCAGCAAATTAAAATTAGGGCCATCGGTAACCGTTTTGTTTTCTTGCAGAAACGGGTCAATGATATTAAACGTTACCGTCATTTTTTTATTAAGCAATTTTCGCTGCACACCGATATTTATGCTCCAGTTCCACCTGGCATAGCCCTGCGGATTGGCAAACCTGTTGAAATTAAAACTACCTGTAAAATTCAAAATATCTTTCGGGGTAAAGGTTGTATTGATATTAGAAGTAAAAGACCCGCCATTGCGATAGCGATTTACGGTTTTATCAAATGCACTGTATTCGTTAAACGTATAGCTGGCACTCAGGTTTGTTTTCAATTTCTTATTAATTGTCAATCCTCCCCAGGTGCTTATTTCATACTCGTTTCGGCCGCTGATGTTTTCCCAGGTAATCTGTGTTTTCTCCCCGGGTATCAGTGTACGTACCTGGCTAAAAATATCTTCCACTATGTTATATCCCAAACCAAGATTGATGTAGTAAAGCTGTTTTGTTCTTCCCAGTACAAAATCAAAATTGTGAGAGGTAGAAGCTTTTAAGTTTTCGTTACCAAAACGGACATTGTAAGGATCACCAAAATCAATAGTAGGGTTTAACTCGTTGATACCCGGCCTGCGGATGCTGCGCCGGTAAGCCAACGTAAGATTAAGTTTATCTTTCCAGGTGCGGTTGATATTGGCAAAGGGCAGCCAGGTCCAGTAATTATTCTTTGCATCCCTGTTTTCTTTAAACAATTCAAACCAAATGGAGGTATGCTCGGCTGATGCACCAGCGGTAATACTGAAATCCTCTTTCAAAATCTGCCTTACGGATGCCCGCAGGTTAGTGATTCCCTGATGAAACTTAAATTCATTACTTAAGAGTTCAGACTTTACAAAAGCCAACTCAGGTTTTTTCAGGTATGTTGCATTTACATCAATATGACTGTTGCTGCGATTATAAAATGTGCCGAAAGAAAAAAGTGTTTTTTTGTTTTTTAACGGCTTGTTATAGTCAATCCTTATATCATACCCATTATTTTTATTATCGGTCAATTGCTCCTGGGTAGAGTCTATGCCATTAGGTGTATGGTCGGGGTAAAAGAATTGCTGAAAAAAAATGCGGTCTGATTTATTGATTGAAAAATTACTTCCGGTAATAATTTTCAAAGATTCCCCAGCCGTTTTTCCCTTTCGGGTATAAGAGAAGTTTGCGTTGGGGCTATAATTGTCCCCATCACTAACAATCTGTCGTTCACTTAGCCGGTAGATATTTCCAAACCGGTTAACATTTGTGTATTCAGTTATGTTTTCGTTATTATAACTATTTTGGTTGTATTGCAGCACAAAATTGACTGACTCCATTTTGTTGATATCATAATCCATGTTCAGCCGGAAATTGGGGCGCCAGCTTTTATTCAGGTAATTATTGGTTGTATTGAAAAAATTGGAAGAATCAGTATACATATTATTGCGGATAGAATATCCATCGCCCTGCAAACGATTATAGCCCATCCCTGCATTAATACTTACTGCAAAACCCTGTTTACGGTAACTGAAGTTTCCATTTGTACTCACTTCACCTCTTGTGCCTGCAGAAATGCTAAGCCTGCCGCTTTTTCCTACTTTTCCTTTTTTGGTAGTTATGTTTATTACCCCACCCTGTTCATTCGCATATTGGGGAGGTGGATTGGTCATCACTTCTATTTTTTCAATAGAACTGCCGGGTAAAGACTCCAGTAAATCCTGTAGTTGCTGAAGGTTCAGCTCCACTGGCTTATCATCAATTAAAATTTTTGGCTCTTTCCCTCGTACCGTTATTTTCCCGTTGGGGTCTTTAGCAACTAATGGTACATTATTAAGTAAATCGCTGGCATTACTACCTGCAGCTAATGCAGACTCTCCCACATTGAAAGTAATATTGCCATCTTTGGATTGTATCAACGGCTTCTCCGCATAAATAATCACTTCTTGCAATTGCTGGTTTGCATTGGGTTTCATTACCACATCGGTCAGATTAAAATCAAAACGTTCCTGCCGCAAATGAAGGCTGTCCACTATCAGGTTTTGCATTCCCACATTAGAGAGCCGGAGCCTGTAATAACCAAATACAATTTTTTCAAAAATAAAGTCGCCGTTCTTGTCAGATACTGCTACCTGTCGTTTGGTGGTATCATTAATAGCTGTTAATACAACAGTAGCCCCTGCTAAAGCTTTTTTATTCTCATCCATCACATTCCCGGCTATAATGCCCATGCCCACCCCTTGTGAAAAAGAATGAAGGCTACATGAAAAGAAAATGATGAATAGATATACTTTTTTCAAATCAAATAATTAGACCTGCCTACCGGCAGGCAGGCGCAAAGATAATCCAGACCTTGCTAAACAGTTGACAAAGAACTGGCTGAACGGTTCTTCCAACCACTTACATGAACACAGTTTTCGCTGCCATCCTGTCATAAATGAGCTCTTAGCAGTATATTTGCAATCCTACAGAATTTTATATGATTGACTTAGTGACAGATAAGATG
>JAYVKT010000453.1:0-2995 GCA_043768195.1 Chitinophagaceae bacterium
GCCATATGCATCGTAAGCAATACTTTTTATCCTGTTAAAAGGGAGGGCAGGCCGGGTTTTTGCAGAAAAGAAAGTAAAGGTTCGGTTAGCAATATCATATCGGGCTACTAATCCATTTAAATAACTGCACATCCAGGCATACCCATCTTTATTTGCAGGTGCCATCATGTTTAAACGGGGCGGGTTGCCGTTATAATTTTTTTCACTAAATAATTTACCATACTTATATGTCTTAGTGTCAAACCAAAGAGGGCCTGCATTAGTTCCTATCCATAATGTATCAGGATGATACATTTGTATAGAACGTATTTCATTCCATTGGTTATTTTTTCCGTAAAAATCAATTTGAGCTACTTGTTTCCCAGTGGCTGCATCTGCAATCAACAAGCCTTTAGAAAGTGAAAACCGGCCGATGTATAGTTTTTCCTTGTAGCGGTAAGCACAATTAAAACCGCCGGTAAGTGTATCAGATAATTGTAGCTGATATGTATAGGATTTTATAACAGGAGTTGTTAGTTTTTGCTTCAGTAACCCTTTTGATGTTCCTGCCCAAAGGCGTTTGTCTTTATCAAGGTAGAGGCATTGAATTTTATGTCCGGCTAAAAATTTTACCGGGTTCATCATTACCTGTCCGCTTATTTTATTCAGGGTAAACATATAAAACCCGGAGTGGCCCCCATTTATCAGGAAGCTACTATCGTTGAGCCGGGCAATTTTGCTTTCCCAGGTAAACTCAAATTCCGGGAGAGTTAGTGTGGTGACAGTTTTTTTATTTAAAAGTCTATTATAGTAAACTATGTTTTTAAGGGAGTGATGATAGAAAATAAATTCATTTTTGTTTAGCTGGCAATAACTGATAAAGCCCCTGTCTTTACCTGGTGCTAAAGGATAAAAATCGGCCCAATTGCTTATTAACGGATTTTTTTCTGCTGTTGATATTTCAGTGAATTTTTTTTCGGCACTATTGTAATGAGCAAGTCCGTCAGCATTTACAAGAATAAGGTATTCTTTATCATTGAGTGGTAAAATATCACGGCCGTATAAAATCCTTTTTTGGCCAATATCTTTTAATTGATAAGCATCATGGCGGAAAGTTAATTTTCCGGATGCGTCAAACACATAGAAGCCTGAAGCGGTAGAAACAGCATACGCATTGCCGGGCAATGCTGCTGCATCCCAGGCTGCATTAAGATAGAGAGAGAATGCAGTAGTATCCGGGATAGTATAATTTTTTAAGGACAAGGTACTTGTATTAAGCAACTGGAAACCGCCACGGTTTAAAATCCCCAATTGATGTGTACCGAATATTTTTAAATTTCTTAAACTACCTGATAGTAGCGGCAATGTTTTTGTACCCTGGAAAAATTTTTTAAAAGAATGTCCATCAAAACGGTTCAAGCCCACATCAGTGCCTATCCACATATAACCCCATTCGTCTTGCGCCAGGCAGGTAATATAATTTTCACTTAAGCCTTCTCTTACTGTGTACTGAACAAAATCTTTTTCTTCATACTGTGCATTGACAGAATGCAGGCTAAAAATAGCAAATAAGGAAAGGAGTGCTTTCTGCATTTTGTGCTGGTTCGTTTATGGAAAATATCAAACTTAGTTAAAGTTAAATCTATAATTCAGAATAAGAGAGCCGTAAATACAACCAACGCCGCCGTTGGTGAAAACTGGATGAATTATTTTTTATTAAGCTGTAATTTTTCACTAAGAAGTTTATTTTTTATTCGAAAAGCAGAAGTATGAAAAAAACAGTCATTCGATTTTTTTACCTTTTACTTACTCTATCCCTGGGTTTGCCGAAGAATTTGTTTTCTCAAAATGTCGGTATCGGTATTGCCAATCCCACCCGGGCCAAATTAGAACTAAATGGAGCAGTAGATTTTACAACAGCCATTTTTGGGGGTGAAAGTACTGGTATTGGTTTTTGGCGAAATAATCCGGGAATTGGGTTCAATAATTATTATAACGGAGGAGTCCGGTGTATTGGAAACGGTTACAGCGGTTACATCTATCTGGATGCTACTAATGGAGGAATGTATTTTAATATGAATGCTTCCGGAACTACAAACAGTGTGCTTGCTCCGGCAATAAATGCCATGAAGATTAATACTAATGGTTATATTGGAATTGGCGGAGTTCATCCAAATGCTCAATTGCAATTATCCAACACCTTAGCTAATCGAAAAATTGTTTTGTGGGATGGTAGCAACAACGATCACCAGTATTTTGGTTTAGGCATAGAACCGGGTACCATGCGTTATAATGTGGCGGAAATAGGCAATGTGCATAGCTTTTATGCCGGTGCCAGTGCTTCTTCCTCCACTTTGCTTATGAGCATTTGGGGAAATAAGACAGTAACAATTGGTGATAATGCCGGGGGTGGAAAATTAGGCATCAACACTTTGCCTTTTGCACCGGCAACTGCATTAGAAATTAATGGAGGGTTGTCTTTACGAACGGCCTTAATCAGTGTAGCAGGTAACGGAACTGTTGCTGTAGGTGATCGTTCTTTTATTGTAGTATTTGGCACCACACCGACACCCAATGTAATTCATTTGGCAAATGGTATTTCCGCAGGGCAATTGTTGATATTGATGGGGGATGCAGCCAATCAAACAGTAACAGGGCCTGTTATTAATGATGAATCAAATCTTGATATTAACGGACAGTTTCGGTTTGCGCCATATAGTACTATTACACTTATTTGGACAGGTGCCAAGTGGGTTGAATTGTCCCGGTCAGTTAATACATAATGATAAAAAATGACAGCATTTAACTTCAAATAAATTATATGAAAAGGATACTTGTACTGGCCATTACTTTTTTATTCATCTCTTCTTTTTTGTTTTCTCAAAACGTAGGAATAGGTACTCCCACTCCCGGCGAAAAACTGGATGTCAATGGTAATATAAACCTTACTGGAACTATAAAAGCAAACGGTGTAGATGGAACTGCTAACCAGGTGTTGATGAAGAATAGTAGCGGC
>JAYVKT010000454.1:0-4943 GCA_043768195.1 Chitinophagaceae bacterium
GTGGGAATTATTCAATCGCTGAATATAAGTGTGGCCTGTGCGATTACACTTTATGAAGCTTATCGCCAAAAGAACAATGCTGGTCAGTACAACCAGCAGAGTTTGGATGCCGTCAGGTATCAGGAACTTTTTAAAGAGTGGGAGAATAATGGAAGAGGAGAGGATGCTTCGGAGAAAAATGTTCAATAATCAATAATCAATGTTCAATTTTTAATGAGACAAGTCATTTTAATTGCGGGTTTAGTGTTGCTATCAGGGTTTGTTTTTTCACAAGAGGTAAAGGGTGTGAAAATTACAGACCTTGAAAAAATAATTGCTGAAAGCAAAACACCGCTGATAATAAACATGTGGGCTACCTGGTGCATGCCCTGCATAGAAGAAATTCCTTATTTTTTGGAAGAAGTGAAGGATAACCGGAAAGACAGTCTGACTATTTTATTGGTAAGTCTTGATTTTAAAGAAGCCTTTCCCAAGGGCATTTCTTCTTTTGCAAAAAAAAGAAAGTTTGATGCACCAATCGTTTGGCTGGATGAAACTAATGCCGATTATTTCTGCCCTAAAATAGACACAAAATGGTCGGGAGCTATTCCGGCAACCTTATTTATAAATAATAAAACAGGTTACCGGAATTTTGTTGAAGAACAAATCTCCCATGAGAAGCTGAAGAAAGAAATCATGGCTATGCTTAAAAAACGCTAAGCTGTTTCCTCAGCCTCCATTTCCATATCTTCTTTAGCTTTTGCCAATACATACAGAAAATAAATGGCTGCTCCCAGGCTGACAAGAGCCAATGTTATTCCCATAAAACTTCCGTGATAAATAGCTTTGGCAAGGCTGAAGCCGATTAAAACCATAAAACTGATAATAACGATTTTGTTGAGTGTGGGTCTTGATATCATAAGCCGGTTTTTAAGGATTCTGATGGCTACAGAACCAGTGAACAATTAAGTTACTCATTCGCTGAGATGCGTCCACAAAAACATTCCATAAAGTTTTTATAAAAAAAATCCTCCAGCCTAAACTGGAGGATTTCAATATTGTGAATAGAACTTTGTTTACTGTGCTCTTTTGATTGTGCAGCCAACAGATTTTGACTCTTTTACAGAAATTTCTTTTCCCGCATTCATTTCATATATCGCTTTTATCAGGTGTTTACGGCCGACGGCCGCTGCATCAGACGGGTTATCGTCAATGGCGCCATGATAAACTAATTTGCCATCACCATCAAATAAAAAACATTCGGGTGTACGGTTGGCGCCAAAAGCATCTGCAAGGGCTGAGTTATTATCAACTAAGTAATACCAGTTGTAACCCTGTCCTTTTGCATAAGCTTTCATGTCTTCATAGGAATCGTCATCATTTCTTTTAGCTTCGTTAGAGTTTAATATGGCAACGCCAATACCATTGTCTAATGCATATTTACAAGCTTCGCTGGTGCGGCTTTGATTTTTGATGACATAAGGACAAGTGTTGCAGCTAAACATAACAAAGAGGCCTTTGCTTGTCTTTGCATCTTTTAGTGACACTTCTTTGCCAGAAATGTCTTTCATTTTCGTTTCCTTACTTGGAATAGGTGAGCCAAGTGGCAGCGGGTCTGCAATATTTACCAATGTTATTGCTGCAATGGCAGCTACGGGTAAAGCGGCAAAAAATATTTTTTTCATGTTTATAGTTTTTACGATAATCAAATTTCGGATTTTATGTTGACCCCTCAATGCCGTCTGCGGGGTTATCTTTCCGTTCGTCTGCTATTTTTTTAAGCGAGGTAATGCTTACATTCAATTCAAAACCAATTAATAGAATAAGAGAATTGATGAAAATAAGAATCATCAATATTAACACAGTACCAATAGATCCATAGAGTTGGTTGTAGTTTCCAAACCTGCCTACCCACCAGGAAAATAAGGCTGTCAATAACAGCATCAGGAAGGTGGCGAGAATAGAACCTGGATTTATCAGCCTCCATTTTTTGTGAACCGCCGGTGCATGCCGGTAGATATAAGAAATGCAGGCAAAGAAGAGCAGCACTATAATTACCCAACGGGCATTTAGTATGATATTTCTAAGCACCCGGCTTTCGATACCAAGCCATTGCAAAACCGAGCCACGGCTTATAAGTAACAGTACAGATACAAACACAATTACAAAGAGCACCATAGTAATTTTTAATGCTGCCCCTCTTTTTTGCAACTCCGTTCTTTTTCTAAACCCAATATAGTTTTTATCAAACGACCGCATAATACCCATCATGGCATTAGAAGAGAAGAACATGGATAAAACAAAACCAAGTGAAAGAAGGCCGTTTCTGGGATTATTGATAAAATCCTGTAGAAAATTAATAAGAACAGGATAATCTTTTTCTCCCGGTATCACATCTTTTATCAAGCCAAACATTTCTTCCTGAAATTTTTGGGTAATGGGTAAGAAAGGGATTAATGTAAATAAAAAGATAATAGCCGGTGGAATAGCCATTACGAAATTGAACGCAATAGCAGAAGCCCTTTCAGTCATTCCTACTGTTTTTACCTGGCCAATAAAAAATTTTATTACATCAAACAAAGGAATACCCCGGAAACCCGGCAACGAGGTTTCTTTGCTTTTATCAATAACAATTTTTGCTGGTGCTGTGGCTGCAATTTTGTTTCCTATTTTGGTGAAGAGATCCATTAGTGTACTAATTTCTGTTTAGCCTTGCTGGAAGAATCCATTCGTCTTGTCAGTTCTTGTTGATACAGTCTTGCATACTTACCATGGTCGGTCAGATTAGTGGTGAACACACTGGTGCCATCAAATTTGTGACTCGCTACAAAAAAAAGGTAATCAGTTTTTGGTGCATCCAGCACAGCATCTATTGATTCTGCTGAAGGGGTGCATATAGGCCCGGGTGGAATGCCGGCATACATATATGTATTGTAAGGCGAATCTGTTTTCAGGTGTGTGCCCAAAACTCTTTTCAAGGCAAAATTTTTCATGGCAAACTTTACGGTTGGGTCAGCCTGTAGCCGCATTCCTATTCTCACTCTGTTGAGATAAGTGCTGGCAATATTATACTTGTCTGCTTTTTTATTGGTTTCTTCTTCTACAATTGATGCCAGAGAAATAACCTCGATAGGGGTGAGGTGCAGACTGTCTGCTTTTACTTTTCGTTCTGGCGACCAAAATTTTTGGTAGGCGGTGAAGAATTGCCCAAAAATTTTATCAGGGGTACTTGCCCACTTTATATTGTAGGTGTAGGGCATTACGATTGACAGTACGGTATTGCTGTCAACACCATATTTTTTAAGTGAGTCATTGTTATTCAAAAAATTTATCATTTGCAGCGAGTCGAATTCAGTATCAAATTTTTTACCTTTCCCAAATTTCCCGGCAAATAATTCTTTTGTTCTTTCTTTATTGATAACCAGTTTAACATCCTGCTGCCCTCCGCTACGCAATATTTTTACTAATGTGTAAAGGCTCATACCATCTTTTAATTTATAACGGCCGGGTTTTGTTTTTTTATATTTTAATAATTTGCAAATCAGATCAAAATTACTGCCTTGGATAAACTGGCCTGTAACCAAATTTTGTTTTACGGTGGCTACATCATCACCGGTTTTTATATAGAAATAACTGCCTTGTTTGTTTGACACGGACGGTTTGAAAAGTTTATAACCGATGAACCCGCCTGCAAAAACGGCGATGGTAAGAGTCAGGAGGATGATTTTTTTCTTCATAAGTAAGACCTAAAATAACTAAAAAACCCCGACGCTTTTGGCCGGGGTTTGAAATTATGTTGTAACAAATTATTTAGCTGGTGGTAGAGGCTGACCGGTAGTTGGGGCTAATGGAATCGTATTAGCCGGAACAGTTGGGTTAGTGGAGGGAAGCGTTGCATTTTTAACATCACCAGCTCCATTGGCTGTTGCAGCAGTTTTAGGAATAAAAAAAACAGAAAACAGGCATAACAGGGCAATAACACCGGCAAATATCCAGGTGCCTTTTTCCAATACATCAGTAGTTTGCTTTACACCCATGAACTGATTGCTGAAACCAGCTACATTTCCAGCCAGTCCGCCACCTTTAGGATTTTGCACTAAAACGATGAAACCCAAAGCCACAGAAGCTAAAATAATCAGTATAATAAATAATGTCGTCATGTCAGATTGTTTTCTTTAATTCTTCAATTTTCGTTGCAAAATAAGGACTTTTAAGGGGTTCGAGCAAACTTAATTTGCTGTACACCTCAATCGCCTTCGCTGCATTTCCTTGCTTTTCCCAAACCTCAGCCATAGTTTCTGTTACCACTTCCCGTTCGGTAAGTGAATGTTCGGCCAACTGCTCCACTTTCTTTTCAGAACTTACTTCTACTGATTTGGCAATTTCAGTTACGGGCAATCGTTTCATCGATTTTAACCAGTCGGTAAAACTTTTTAGTTGCTGGCCAAATTTATCAGTTGGTTTTTCAACTTCCTTAAATTTAATACCCTGCGAAGCGAAATAATCAACAGTATGGAAGGGTTCAAAAGTAAGCTCAGCCGTTGCCGGGTCTATAGCTTCTATTTTTAACGGGGGAATTATAATTTCAGGTTCCTGGTTTAGAACTATAGGATCAGCTACAGGCACGGATGCCAGTTCGGTTACAGGTGCTTCGTTAATATATTCTGCTTCTTTATTTTCTTTTGGCGGTATTGGAGCAATTGCGACCGGTTCAATAACTACTGGTTGTATTACCGGCTCTTGCTTTTTTTCTGAAACAATTATTTCCGCATTTCCTGTTTCGTTTAGTAAGTGTTGTACCCAAAGGGGATTGTGAAAAAAAAGAAATGTTTTTTGTAATTGTTCGTCGAATCGTTCTGGGTTTTCAACTTGCAGCTTCTTGGTAAGCAATAACTGGGCAGCACCGAAATAAGGATGGCGGTTGGCAAACTGCTCCAGTTCCTGCAGCGTACATTGCTCCAGGG
>JAYVKT010000455.1:0-9342 GCA_043768195.1 Chitinophagaceae bacterium
GGTGCACCGGATGGGGCACAATAACTGACACCGGCTTTATAACTGAATAAAGCAGACAAGTAGGAAGAAAAATTTCCACCATTGCTCATACCAACTGAGTAACGGAGTTTATTACGGTTCGTTAAGCCACGGGTATAAAAAACATCGGTAATGATTTTAATATTGGCATAGTCAATGTTGGTAACAGAGTCATACGGAGTAACAGCCCATCGCAATTTGCCATCTCCGTTAGCATCAATGCCGGTGGTAGCTTCTTCTGCTTCGGTAACAATTACACCAAAGTTGTCGGTTACTAAATCTTTAATCAGTTGCTGATATTCATAACTACTTACAAAATTCTGGGCCGTACCGCCTGTGCCATGCAGCAGCAACACAAATCCCTTATGTGCTGCTGGAAAAAAATAGTAAACTGGTTTTAACCGGTCTCTGCCCATTATTTGTTCTAACGTAAGCGTAACAGGGGTAATGTTTTTAATACTGCCAGTGTAGGTTACATTTCTGGCAGGCATAATGAACCAGGTATGCCATTCATCTTTTCCATTCAGCAAAGAAGCGTCGGAGCTGCTCCAGGTGTCAAACAACTGGCTGGTACTGTATGCTGCACTAAAAATATGCACTGTATCGCCGGTCTTGTATTTACCTCCACCATAGCCATTGGCAACTGCTACTGTAAAACTGTCTGTTGCAGGAGGAGTGGTGCCGCCACCTGTTGAAGATTCTTTCTGGCACGAAAGTAAAATAGTTAAACAAAGCAGTGGTAAAAGGATATTTTTCATGGGCTTTAAGACAAGATATGAATGAGAGAGTTTAACGGCTATCAGAACATATTTATTGCTGTGTTTATCCGCTTAACCGTCTCTTCTTTCCCCAATAATTCTGCAATATTAAATACCGGGGGGCCAAACTTTCCACCTACCAGCATAATGCGAAAAGGAAGTTGTAGTTCACCAGGTTTAATAGTCTTTTCAGCAGCCAGTTCTTTAAAAATATTTTCCAATGCAACAGCTGTCCATTCAGAAGTAGATTGCAACTTTTCCGTATATGCAATAAAGAAATTCTTCTTAGCATCATTCCACTTTGGCTTCACAGCATCTATATCCAATATTTCCGGTGCTTTAAAAAAGAAAGAAGACTGTTGTACAAAATCCGGAAGCAATGTGCATCGGTCTTTTACCAAACCAATTACTTTATCCAATAAAATATCATCAGAAACAGTAATGTTACTTTGCTCAAGCAGGTTCTTAACCTCAAACCTCAAACCCGAAACCTCAAACTTCTTAATCCATTCATGATTGAACCATTTCGCTTTTTCATAATCAAACTTTGCCCCGGCACTATGCACTCTTTCCATCGAAAATTTTTCTATCAATTCTTCTTTGGTAAAAATTTCCTGTTCGGTACCATCATTCCAACCCAGCAATGCTAACAGGTTTATGAAGGCTTCGGGTAAGAATCCTTTTTCTTTAAACCCTTCCACTAACTCATTTGTTTTTGGATCGACCCAATTCATGGCAAAAACAGGAAAACCATATTTAGCCCCATCTCTTTTACTTAGCTTTCCATTTGGCCCCAGTATCAATGGAAAATGTGCCCATTGCGGCATATTCTGCAACCCAAATAAATATTTCCATAAAAGAATATGGACAGGCGCAGAGGGCAACCACTCTTCGCCGCGGAAAGCATGACTGATTTGCATGAGATGATCATCCACAACAACTGCCAGATGATAAGTGGGCATCCCATCTGCTTTCAGTAAAACTTTATCATCAACCAAACTTGTTTCAAAACCTATTTCGCCACGAATCATATCTGTAAAGCTCACTGTTTCATTTTCCGGCATTTTTATCCGGATAACATGTCTTGTTCCATCTGCTAATAATTTTTGCGTTTCATCAGCAGATAATGTTAACGAGTTCCGCATTTTCATACGTATGGTATGGTCGTATTGCGGAGAAGGATTCTGCTCAGTTTTATAATCCTGCCGCATTTTTTCCAAATCCTCTGGTGTGTCAAACGCATAGTAAGCATGTCCATCTTTTATCAACTGCTCTGCGTATTGGCGATAGCTGGCTTTTCTTTCGCTTTGCCGATAGGGGCCATATTCCCCGCCATGCTGCACACTTTCGTCAGGCTGTAGCCCACACCATTTTAATGTATCAAAAATATATTCTTCTGCTCCTGCCACATAGCGGCTTTGATCGGTGTCTTCGATCCTCACTAAAAAATCACCACCATTTTTTTTGGCAAACAGATAATTGTATAAAACTGTTCTTACACCACCGAGATGTAAGCCTCCGGTAGGGCTTGGTGCAAAACGAACTCTTACTTTTTTACTCATAAGGGTGCAAAGATAAAGCAGAAGATACAAGGGTCAAGGCACAAGGTGCAAGTCGTATTATGTAAAATGGCATTCTGATTGTAGGGTTTCTTGTGCCTTGTATCTTGTACCTTGTGCCTTTTATATTTATGAAATACTTTGTCAAAACTCCCTGGTGGCTGAAAAAAGCCTACCCGAACCGGGTGTGGGATCTATCAACCGGCGAAAAAATTATCTACCTCACATTTGATGATGGCCCTCATCCTGTTGCTACTCCTTTTGTACTTGACGAGTTGAAAAAAAATAATGCTAAAGCCACTTTTTTTTGCATTGGCAATAATGTAATAGAACAGCCAGCACTATATGAAAGAGTAAAGGCGGAGGGTCATAGCATTGGCAATCATACCCACTATCATTTAAACGGCTGGGAAATGCCGGACTTTCTATATGTGAAAGATGTGACTATAGCGGCACAACATATTTCATCTGACCTTTTCAGGCCACCTTACGGCAGATTGAAGTCCTCACAGGCAAAACAACTCAGAAATTATAAAATAATAATGTGGGATGTGCTAAGCGGCGATTTTGATGATTCAATTTCCAACGAGCAATGCCTGAAGAATGTGATAGAAAAATCGGTACCGGGTTCTATTATTGTTTTTCACGACAGCGACAAGGCCTTTCCCCGCCTGCAGTACGCATTACCCCGGGTGTTGAAGTTTTTTTCAGAACAAGGGTATGTTTTTAGCTCACTTTAGGGGAAAATGTAAGGACTACCCCCTTAAAAAAGTTAGGGCCTGGGTAGAAACCCTGGCCCGTTTTTAATCCGTACCCTATGAAAACTGGTTTAAAGGTATAATATTTTTTTAATTACGGCAAAGTAATTTGATGCGCAACCCCGTTTATGGTAATCACTGCCTGGTTGTCGCAACCACCTGCGCCAAAGTCCAGTATTGCCACCCAGGGACTGGTAGCTGTAGTATTAGCCCGGATAGTTCTTATTTTTCCTTTTACAATCCAGGGACAACTAAATTTTTTGATTAAAGGCTCGGTTATGCTTGATTCCCAAAGCACTATCAACGCACCTCTTTTTACTTTGCCACGGGCTGTTCCTTCCACCCTAAAGATATCATCAAGCGGAATAGTAGTACCTAACCCTTCAAACTGGGTAATTACTTTATGGCTGTTCCATTCAATATAATTGCCGTTTGGTTTTGTTAGCTTACCATCAATAACATCTGTTGTAAACTGACGGGAAAGGGGTTGAGTGCCAACAGGGGGGCTGGTATTGGTGATTTTATGGGTGCCTTCTACCTTAGTGCTATCGAAATAAAAGCCGTCAAATGTAGTGGTAGCCGTTGCACCAGGGAAAAGTAAACGGTTTGTATATACGGTAATGACTTTTCCTTTTCTTAAGTGTCCGTCCCGGCCTACACAGCCATTAATGCCGAAATCAAAAATAATTTTTACAGGAAAAAGAGCTGGCGCATTCTGGCGGATTATTGTTACATCGGGGCAGGCCGTAACACGGCCAAAAACTCCGGTTCCACCAATTCCAACTTCATCATTTACACCAATTGCGTCATCAAAAATGCCGTTGAAGACAATTTCGGACTCACTGTCTGCTTCACTTGATGCCATGGAAGCCGCTGCCTGTTGTTCATCAGTTCCTGTCTGACTATGTTCCTTTTGACAGGAAGTAATCATCAATAAACTGAAAAAAAGAGATACAACGGCCAATTGGCTGAAGCTAAACCGGAATTTCATAAACGATAGTTTTAAGGAGAGTAGATACAAATAACGGTTTTGAGATGGGTTTTATTGGAGAAAGTTTAAAGGTTTCTTAATTTTTTTTGCGGAGTTTTGCCTTCAAATAGCCTTGAAAATGATGCTGATAGATACCCATTCCCATGTTTATGTTTCAGATTTTGCTGCAGATCTGACCCTCATGCTTGAAAGGGCCAGAAAAGAAGGGATTACCAAAATTCTGCTCCCTGCCATCGACTCCTTAACCCACGAAGCAATGCTAAACCTGGAAGAGGCAAATCCCTCCTTTTGTTTGAGTATGATGGGGCTGCATCCCTGTTCAGTTAAGGAAAATTATAAAGAGGAACTTAAAATTGCCCGGAACTATCTTGAAAAAAGAGCTTTTAAAGCAGTGGGGGAGATAGGGCTTGATTTTTACTGGGATAAAACATTTTCTGTACAACAGTATGCTGCTTTTCATGAGCAAATAGAATGGGCTTTGCATTTTGACATACCAATTGTAATTCACTCCCGCAACTCAACTGATGAGTGTATAAAAGTGGTGTCAGAACATCAGCATGGCAAACTGAGAGGGGTTTTTCATTGTTTCTCGGGCAATGCCGATCAGGCAAAACAGATTATTGGGTTGGGGTTTTATTTGGGCATAGGCGGGGTTATTACTTTTAAAAACTCAGGATTAGATAATGCAATAAAAGATATAAGTCTTAATCATATTGTTTTGGAAACAGATGCTCCTTACCTGGCGCCGGTTCCATTCCGTGGCAAAAGAAATGAGCCTTCGTATTTGAAATATGTAGTAGAAAAAATTGCTGCTATTAAGAATGTAAGTGTGGATGAAGTGGCGGAAATAGCAACGGCGAATGCAGAAAAATTGTTCCGCCTCTAAAATTGAACCTGTATTTTTGCAATCCTTTAAAAAGGAGACTTGTCCGAGTGGTTGAAGGAGCACGCCTGGAAAGTGTGTATACGGGAAACTGTATCAAGGGTTCGAATCCCTTAGTCTCCGCACTTAACCCGAGCTGTTTTTTGCAGCATCGGGTTTTATTTTACCAGTTATTAGCCTGATCAGCATTCATTCTTTCTGAAAAATCAATCGGGTGATGTTCTTTCCATTTTGGATCATACTTGATAAACCAGGAAATCCAGAGGCTGCGGCTAAATCGCATCAACCAGGGCTGAAAGAAAATCAATACAGCAGCATTTACACCCATCCAGATGAAAAAACGGTTATCGTCAGTGGAAAGGCCAATCGTTAATGCCCATATTCCCAGGCTTATTAAACTTAAACTAACGGTAAGACCATAACTGACGTAGCTGGTACCGTAATAAAACCCTACTTCAACTTCAGTTGCCTGGCCGCAGACCAGGCAAGTTTTATTCATCAGCATATTCTTTTTAAAACTGATAGTCGTTGAATGTTGAAACAATTTTCCATCCCGGCAGCGGGGGCAGTGGCAACCAATAACAGAAGACCAATAACCACGGGATTTTCTTTCTGAAGGCATACGAAAGCACTTTTGAATGCGGGGGCAAAGTTCGCATAATAGGATGGATAAACCCTGACAAAAATCAGTGCGGAAGGTGTTTTCTTATGAGTCCGTAAACCCATGTTCCGGCAATGGCACTCAGCAAAGTGACAATGATTACAGTAGCTCCTGTTCCTATCTGTGCAAACAATGGTCCGGGACAAGCACCGGTAATAGCCCAGCCAAATCCAAATAATAATCCGCCATAAATGTTTCCTTTATTAAATTTTTTGTTGACAAATTCAATTGGTTCGCCATGAATAGTTTTGGCTTTGTATTTTTTAATCAGCCACACAGAAATAATTCCTACTACTACAGCAGAACCAATAACACCGAACATATGAAAACTTTGCAGCCGGAACATTTCCTGAATACGAAACCAGGAAATAACTTCTGACTTAACGAGTATGATGCCAAACAACAGACCTGCTAACAAGTATTTCAAATTATGCCACCCCGGATTTTTCAGCTCCGACTCGTTTACACAAATTGAATCTAATGAACGAACCTCAAAGTCTGTATTCTCGGTCAAAAAATTATGTTGCTGTTTTTCTTTTATTGTTTCCATAGCTGGTTACAATTTTAAAATGTAAGGAAGAATAAAATTGGCAACCAGAAATCCGCCTGCCATAAAACTAATGGTAGCAACCAATGACGGCCATTGCAAATTGGATAAACCCATTATAGCATGGCCACTGGTACAACCGCCAGCATACCTTGTTCCAAAGCCAACTAAGAAGCCGCCACCTACCATCATCACCATTCCTTTTAAAGAAAGTAGTGTATTCCAATTAAAAAGTTCTGCGGGTACAAGCCCCTGATAATTACTGATGCCGTATTGCTGCAATTCGTTACTAAGTTTTGCATTTACCTGTACCGGTTCAGGATTTTGTAATACCAATGCAACGAGCAAGCCGCCTGACAATATTCCTGCTACAAAAAATAAATTCCACAGTTCTTTTTTCCAATCGTATTGAAAGAAAGGGATTTTAACAGGGATACAAGCTGCACAGATGTGGCGGAGTGAAGAGGAGATGCCGAGTGTTTTGTTACCAAGTAATAACAAAGCAGGAACCATAAGACCTATTAATGGCCCCGCCACATACCAGGGCCAGGGTTGGCTTACCCAATTGATAATATTCATAACAATAGCTTCAATTTATTTAAAGAAACAACTCTTTAATAATAATGTAAATACCCATAACCATTACAAACCAGCCAAAACCTTTTTTTAAAGAAGCTCCGGAAATTTTATCAGCCAGCTTGCTGCCAATAAATAAACCAATAATAGATAGAATGGTAAATGATAAAATTAGGTTCCAGTTATACTCAAATTGCTTCAGGCTGAAAAGAAAGCCAAACAATGAATTAATGGCAATGATGAGCAACGATGTTCCTACGGCTGTCTTCATCGGTAGTTTTAGAAAAAGTACAAGAGTTGGAATAATTAAAAAACCACCGCCTGCACCGAGCAAACCCGTTATTATACCGATTAAAAATCCTAATAGCATTAATGGTAACACTTTATCATGCCTGATTTTTTCATCATCACTTGCACTAGCTATTGGCTCATGGCTGCGGATCATGGTAATAGAAGCGGCCAGCATCAGGATGGCAAAGACAACCATTAATAAAATTTCTTTTGAAATTACCATGTTGCCAATGATGAACATGGTATCTGGTAAAGCTGACAGCAAATAATGCCGGGTTAAAAAAACAGATAGAATAGAAGGGATGCCAAACTCAGTGACAGCTTTAAAATCAACTTTTCTTTTTGTATAAGCCCTGATGCCACCTATCAGGCTGGTGACACCTACAATAAACAAGGAACTGGTAGTGGCCAGCAATGGATTTACACCCATTAAATATACCAGCACCGGCACAGTAAGAATGGAACCGCCGCTGCCAACCATGCCTAATGAAACGCCTATAAGGATGGATGCTATATAGCCAAGTACTTCCATTAGTAGTTTTAAATTTAACGGAACAGAAGTTCTGTTTTCCTATTGCAAAACTTTTTCCATTTGCATACTGCGGCTGCCTTTAATCAGCAGTGTTGTGTTTTCAAAAAATTGCTCTTGCACCCAGTTTTTTGCTTCTTCAGCATTTTTAAATTGCAGATAAGGGTGTTCGGTTTTTAAAAAGTCGCCACCTACCAATACTACATTTTTCCAATGGTATTGTTGGATGAGGTCAACAATAGCTTTGTGTTCGGCAAGGCTTTCATCTCCTAATTCTGCCATAGCACCAAGTAGCATCACTTTATTATCTGCATGGATTTTTGCAAAATTTTCTATCGCCAGTTTCATACTGCTCGGGTTGGCGTTGTACGCATCCAGGATTATTTTATTTGTTCCTCTTTCCATCAATTGCGAACGGTTATTGGAAGGAGTGTAGTTTTCAATGGCTTCTTTTATTTTATCATCTGCTATTTTTAAATATTTTCCAACAGCTACGGCAGCCAGCACATTTGGCAAATTATAATCCCCTACTAACTGGGTTTTAATTGAAAAAATATTATCTCCATTACTGATGCTGACTTCAAGAAACGGTTCACTTTGGAAAACAGTGCCTTTTGTTTCTGCATCATGAGTTCCATATTTAAAAATGGTTGAAATACCTTCACTCATTTCACGGAGGTAATCATAATCCCACATTACAAAGGCGGTTCCGTTATTACTTCGTAAGTAATCAAAAAGTTCGCCTTTCCCTTTTCGTACACCTTCCACACCGCCAAAACCTTCGAGATGGGCTTTGCCGCAATTAGTGATTAAACCATGTGTGGGCAATGTATATTCACAGTACGATGCAATTTCATTCTGGTGATTAGCACCCATTTCAATTACGGCAATTTCTGCATCTTCTTTTATTTTTAAAATAGTAAGTGGAATGCCAATATGATTATTCAGATTACCTTCTGTAGTATAAGTTTTAAACGAAGAAGCCAGAACAGTATGAATTAATTCTTTAGTAGTCGTTTTCCCGTTGCTTCCAGTAATAGCTATAAAGGGAACAGAGAATTGCTCCCGGTGATGTCTGGCTAATTGCTGCAGCGAAGTAAGGACGTTATCCACTAAAACAGTTTTTCCAAACACAGCATATTGTTCTTCATCTATTACTGCATAAGCAGCACCGGCTTCAATCGCTTTTTCTACAAAGGTATTCCCATTGAAATTTTCTCCTTTCAGTGCAAAAAATATGTCGCCTTCTTTTAGTTTTCTTGTATCAGTTTGTACAGAAGGATATTGCTGATAGATATTGTATAACTGTTCGGTAGTCATGTAGCAAAAGTAATCCTTCGCCCCGTTTTAAGAAGGTGTAATGATGAGAAGGAGACAAAAAAAACCCTCCAACAGGAGGGTTAAATAAATTTATAAAAAGTGATTAACGTTTTTGTCTTCTTGTTTTGTAATGCTGACCAGTTTTGCGGCCGTTACCTTCAGGGCTGCCCATACGATCCATTGCACAACGGATGCGTCAATTCGTCGTGCACTTTTGGAGTGTGCAACAGCAGAAGTATATTTCCAAGTACTTTTAGAAATTTGTACATGCTCTTTATTTATATAAGTTAAATATTCGACGGGTGTCTTAAATTCTTGCGCTACTAGCGATAAGTTGATTGTAAATAGTACAATCAGTAAAAATTTTATTTTCATTTTTATTGTTTTAAATCATTAATAATAGTTACAGCTTCGATAATATGTAAGTTGTTTTTAATTGCTTTTATTTTTT
>JAYVKT010000456.1:0-2434 GCA_043768195.1 Chitinophagaceae bacterium
AGATGAAAGAAAATAACCCTTACCGGGAAGATCGGGAACAGCTTCGGGAACTGCTTAAACAGTACGAAAATTTCAAAAATGGCCGTAGCCACTCCTTTATTGAAGAAGATTCATTTGAGAAAATAATTGACTATTACCAGGAAAAAGAAGACCTCGTAAGGGCCATGGAAGCCGCAGAAATCGCCGGCGAACAATTCCCTTATTCTTCTATGTTGCTTATTAGAAAAGCTGACATTTTGCTTGCCACCCGCCGCTATCAGGATGCGTTGGATATTTTAGAACAAGCCTCCTTATTAGATGGGGCTGATATCAACCTTTATATTTTAAAGACAGATGCTTACCTGGCACTTGACCAGCAAGAGAAGGCTGTTGTACTGCTGGAAGAGGCCTTGTCTTTATTTGAGGGAGAAGAAAAAGTAGAATTATTATTTGAGTTGGCAGACGTATATGATGATTACGAAGACTTTGATAAAGTATTTGATTGCCTGAAAATGGTGCTGGAAGAAGAGCCTAATAATGAAGAGGCGTTGTATAAAATATGTTTCTGGACAGATTTCACCGGCAGTAATGAGGAGAGCATCAGGCTTCATCAGCAAATTATTGATGAATATCCCTACAACGAGCTGGCCTGGTTCAACCTTGCTGCGGCATACCAGGGAATAAAGCTATACGAAAAAGCTATTGATGCTTATAAATATGCTATTACTATTGAGGAGAAGTTTGACTATGCCTATCGTAATATGGGCGATGCATACATCCGGCTTAGAAAATATAAAGAAGCGATTGAGGCACTGGAAAGGGTAAATGAACTGGCGAAACCAGAAGATGTAATTTTTGAAGCTATCGGGCATTGCCATGACCGGTTAAAAAATTTTGCACAGGCAAGGTTTCATTACAGAAAGGCTTCTCACCTCCGGCAGGATGATAGTAAATTATTTTATAAAATAGCCTGCACTTATTTTAACGAGGGACAGTGGGAAAGTTGTATCAAGCAATTAGACACTGCAATGAAGATTCATAAGCTACAGCCGGAGTATAATTTATTAGCTGGTGAGTGCAAGGTACAATTAGGCATGTTCAAGGATGCGGTTCAGTATTTTTCTAATGTAGTTCGCATCCGGCCAAAGAATACTGCTGGTTGGGAAGCATTGATACGTTGTCTTTATAAAGCGGAGTATTTTGAGGAAGCATTGGAGCAAACCCAGGTCGCATTAAAAGTTACAAACGGAAAACCATTATTTATTTTTTACAAAGCATCGGTTTTATTTGCCATGGGCAAAACAAAAGAAGGGGTGCTTCAATTGGAAGAGGGTATGCGACAAACACCGAAACTGTTGAAAAAATTTGTTGAGCTTAATCCTTCCATTCTGCAAAATCAACTGGTGGTGGATGTAATTGCCCGTTTCAAAAGAAATAAGTCCATCTGATAGGTAGGGTTTTAAGGTTGCCTTAAATCAGCATCACTCTGCTGTTTCTTCCTTATTTTTGCCGCCATTCAACGAGTATTATCGAATAAAAATAAGTAAGCATGAATTTTAGTTTATCACAAATTCCGGATAGAATTATTAAGCCCCGTCAGTCTGGATTAACAATGGTAATGGACAAAGGCTTAAGTGTGGAGGAAGCCAAAAACTTTATGAGTGCTTCGCATCCGCATGTGGATATTGTAAAGCTTGGTTTTGGAACCTCTTTTGTTACCCCAAACCTGAAAGAAAAACTGGAAATCTATCGTTCGTACGATATACCGGTTTATTTCGGGGGTACCTTGTTTGAAGCATTTTTAATCCGTAACCAATTCGACGACTATATTAATGTTTGTAAAGAATTTGGCATTAGCTACATGGAAGTTAGTGATGGATCCATTACTATTCCCCATGCAGAAAAATGTGGTTACATCGAAAAATTAACTAAGCATGGAATAGTGCTTAGTGAAGTAGGAAGTAAAGATGCTGCACATATTATTCCGCCTTACAAGTGGATAGAACTTATGCGGGCCGAATTAGAAGCTGGTTCTACTTATGTAATTGCGGAAGCCAGAGAAGCCGGTAATGTGGGCATCTACCGCGGTAGCGGTGAAGTAAGAGAAGGGTTGGTGCAGGAGATATTGACACAGATACCCGAAGAAAAAATAATTTGGGAAGCTCCGCGAAAAGCACAACAACTATATTTTCTGGAATTGATAGGATGCAATGTAAACCTTGGAAATATTGCTCCAACTGAAGTTATTCCTTTGGAAACAATGAGGATAGGTTTGCGTGGCGACACTTTTCATTTATATCTTGATAAAGAAACAGCTTAATGAAATTGTATGGATTGATAGGTTATCCTCTTGGTCATTCCTTTTCAAGAAAATATTTTTCTGAAAAATTTAAACGGGAAGGAATTATTGATTGCAGTTATGAACTTTTCCCGATCTCCTCAATTACTGATCTGC
>JAYVKT010000457.1:0-2617 GCA_043768195.1 Chitinophagaceae bacterium
AATATTGGCGAAGCTAATGGAACAGTACCTGTTGCTGCTGTAGTTTGTGCTGTAGCACACACGGTATTCCTGTTGTAAAATTTTATTCTTCCGTTGGAAATTACACAAACCTGAGTAGAGCTTACATCGCCATTACTATCTGGTGGAATAGATAAACTTTCAGCAAAAAGATCTACACCCAGAAAATTAGAATGAATGGTTTGTGTAGCAGCAACCCGTTGTGATAAATTATTTCTCGTATTATCAGTTGGCCATTGTGAAACCCGTAAAGCGTCAGGATTATCTAATGGATGTCTGTTAGAATGAAATTCTTCCCGAAATTTTATAATGGCTGGCCGTGGAGCATTGTCAGCAATGGCTGCCCTTTGCATAAGCTCTGACACCGCCACAGTTATTCCCGGCGCACCTGTCGTTGGAATACCAACAATTTCATTGCCGGGCTGGGCAAAAGAACCAAAGTTTATTGATAGAAGAAATAGAAAAAATCCAAGAGTTTTGGTAAGAAAGGTTTTGGTAAGCATATATGGTGGTTTTAAAGGCCACCTGAAATTACCAAAAAAATGTATATAACCTCACCAATCTGTTAATTGATTTTTTAACAGGTCAATCATATCATCCCGTTTACGGATAAGCCTGCATTTATCTTGTTTGAATATTACTTCTGCCGGTTTAAATCTTGAATTATAGTTGGAAGACATTTCAAACCCATAAGCACCGGCGTTATAAAAAGCGAGGATATCACCTTCTCTTATTTCCTGTATTTTTCTATCAGCAGCAAACGTATCTGTTTCGCAAATATTTCCAGTGATGGTGTACCGTTTCTGTTCGCCGGTTGAATTTGAAATGTTTTCGATATGATGGTACGCATCATACATCATCGGCCTGATTAAATGATTGAGACCACTATCAACTGCCGCAAAAACGATTGACCCGGTATCTTTTACTACCGTTACCTGCGCCAGCATATACCCACATTCACTTACTAAAAATTTTCCTGGCTCAAACCATAACTGAAACTTCCTGCTTCCAAGTACAGGATGGCTATCAAACGTCTCTTTTATTTTTTTGGCTAGAAGATTTACATCCGTTTCTTGTTCACCGGGCTTGTAAGGCACTTTAAAACCACCGCCCAAATCAATTACTTCCAATTCGGGAAAATGCGGAATCAATTCAAACAACACTTCTATACCTTTTACAAATACATCAGCCTCTTTAATATCGCTTCCGGTATGGATATGCAAAGTGCGGATGAATAAACCAGTTGCCTTTACTATTTCTTCAATTTTATCAAGCTGATGAACAGGTATTCCAAACTTACTGCCATCATGCCCGGTAGAAATTTTTAAATTGCCCCCGGCCATTATATTAGGTCTTATCCTGATACCAACAGGATAGCTATGCCCATATTGCTGACCAAATTTTTCAAGGTTAGATAAACTGTCAATATTGATATGTACACCTGCCTTCACTGCTTCTTCTATTTCAGCAAAAGCAATTCCGTTTGATGTATAGAGAATCTGTTCGGGTTCAAAGCCGGCATGCAATGCTAATTTTACTTCATTAATAGAGCTGCAATCTGCATTACATCCAATAGATTTAATATAACGAAGTATATTAATATTCGTTAGTGCTTTGGAGGCGTAAAAAAATTTAGTGTCTAATACAGAAAAAGCATTGGTCAGTTTTTGATACTGCTCTTTATTTTCTCTGCATGATAGACATACAACGGTGTTCCAAACTTCTCAGCAGCCTGTATCAATTGTTCGTTGGATAATTTTTCCGGCATAGTTGCGAATATACTTAAAACAGCTATGCCATCCCCTTATGGAATGGCATAGCAATTATACAAATCAATAGTTGGCTTAATTTTCTTCACCCTCGCCCTGCTCTTTGCTTACAATCAGTTCTCCCCCATCTGTAACAACCAGTGCTTCCATGTTGCCCGGTTTTTCAGCATTGTTTTCCAATGTATTTTTTATAACGGTTGGTTCTATTAACTGATCGGCCAGTACTTCTTTAATTTTTGGCAGCTCATCAGCAGAGTTGATTCCAAAATAATCCATAAAGTTTTTAGAAGTGGAATAAATCAACGGCTGCCCGGGTGCTTTTTCATTTCTGCCGCTAATAATGATAAGTTCCTTTTCCAGTAATTTTTGCACCGCATAGTCTGAACTTACACCACGGATAGATTCAATCTCGCCTTTTGTTACTGGTTGTTTGTAAGCAATAATGGCTAAAGTTTCCAGTGCGGCGGCGGAAAGGCGTTTCAGAAATTTCTCCCCATTTAACTGGGCAACAGTTTTATGAAAGGCGGCTCTTGTAAGAAACTGCCAGCCACCACCACTTTGTTTTACTTCAAAAGGATAAAATTCTGCGGAATACTTTTCCGTAATCCCTTCTAATGATGCTTCTACCTGGTCTAAAGAAATTTTATCATCCCCGCCTGAATGACCCAGTCGGGCAGGCATAAAGCCGAGAGCATTATTCACCAATTCAGTTATCTCCAGAGTGGTCAATGGCTTATCACTTGCAAAAATCAATGCTTCTATGTGGGGTATAAGATTAGTTATTTCCATGCTGTTATGTAAAAACGGTTTGAACGAAATTAATATTACTG
>JAYVKT010000458.1:0-2023 GCA_043768195.1 Chitinophagaceae bacterium
ATCCCGGTTCATTTACTGAAGCACTTGTATTGGTAAAGCGGACATACCCAGAGTCACACCGCCTGATAAAATCAAAACTGACATTACTGATAGAAATTCCCTGTGGCTTTATAACTTTTGATTTCAAAATTATGCCACAGGATAAAGACGAACTGATTTTTAGTTTTACAGGATATTGTACCGATGCAGGGATAAATGTATGTACGGGGTTTTGTAATGATGAAATAATGCCATCTCCAAAATCCCACAACCAGGTAATGGCACCCGGCAATATAGTATAGCCATTAAATTGAAGAGTACCCGAACAACTGTCAAGAATAGTATAGGTAAACCCATTATTAGGGTCATCAAATAAAATAAAATCATTTATATGTGAAGGAAGACCCAGATAGCAGGAACCTGGAAGCAGGTTAACAACTTGTTCCTGCAGATTACAGGCAACACCGGCCAAATTTGGTTGATTAATTACAGCTAATTCAAAAGAGGGTTGTGCCAGATAAATTTTTGAATTGGGTGCCAGTTGAATATCCTGGTAACGGCCGCTGGTAGTGATACTAACCCTGGATGCAAGAATTGCTGCTAAAGTAGGTAGGGTGATAGCAAACTGATCAACTTTCTTATTGGATGGCCTTGTGAGGTATAATAGTTTTGAATCAGGAGAAAACTCACCATGTGTAAATTGCGCATCCGGAAAGCCAATAGTACGGGGGTTAGAAATGGTTCCGGTGGCATTATTAAAATCAAATAGCTGAACGAAGTTGGGGATATTCAGTGTTTCATCAAAAAAAGGAAAATGGGTTTGACAAAGCCATTTTCCGTCCGGGCTAACTTTCATAAGACCGGCGTTTATTTCGTTATACTGGTTCAATATGATACCAACTGTTGAAACTATTGCAGGTAGAATGCCGGTACAGGTGATTAGCCATGATCTGAAAATATTTGAATTATTATCATTTGTAATAAGCCAGATATCAACACCATTTGCATGCCGGGCTACCGTCATCCTTTCTGTACAAGATGCCCACAGAAGATTATTCTTAACCACTACTTCACCATTGCCATTGTCTTTCTTAATATTTACGATCGAATATTTGTATCCTGATATAAATGCAGTTTCAATAGCACCAGTGGTAAATACATAATAAAGGCTATCATTTCCCGGCATGGGTACAATGGAAACCTGCGTAGCAGATATATAACCATCAAGGTTATCACCATTCAACATTACCTGGTGATTTTTATTATAAACAGTAGTGCCGTTTGTATAGAAAAGCAGTTCCCCGTTTTCATCAGAAATTGATGCCGCAGCTTCATCAGATAGCATGGAACTGCTTGTTAGCAAGGATGGTAGTGGCTGCCCCGTAATTGGATTGAAATTCAAACCAGCTTTTCTTCCAAAATACCAGTTATTAAATTGCTGGGCATAAACTACAGTTGAAACAAGAATTGCCAGCAGGAGTATAATAGGTGATTTTTTCAACTGAATTATGCAATTCAACGTAATTGATAGACATCTGACATTCAAAATTGCTGCTTTTTTGCGTAATTAACAGCATAGGATAACTTTCATGCAATAAATAGGTCGACTTTTACGATTTTTAATAAAACTCACTGCTATTGAATTGGTTAGCAAAGATATTGTGCCTTGTTTTTATTGTACTGTCACCTCTTTGGGGCAGTGCTCAAATTCCCCTTGCCAATACTCTAACCAATAACCTCCGGCAAAAGACTTTTGCCGTTGGGGCTGACAGCATTAAAATTGACACTATCAGTATCATACCAACCAGCTTCTCCGTTGCTTATGTTTCTGCGGCTGATTACCACCTTGATTTTGTAAAAGCAATTTTATACTGGAAGAAAAAACCGGCCATTGAAAATGTCATTATTACATATCGTGTATTCCCTTTTCAACTAAACCCTGTGGCGCAACGGATGCGGTACGATAGTGTGATGAACAATTTTTATGTAAAGCCTTTTGAGTTTAATAACGGGCTAACTAATGCACAACGGGGCATTTTTGATT
>JAYVKT010000459.1:0-16340 GCA_043768195.1 Chitinophagaceae bacterium
TCGCGGCCAGTTTGAAGAAAGGATGAAAGCCATTATGAATGAGCTGGAAAAAAACCGTGATGTGATTTTGTTTATTGATGAACTGCACACCATTGTTGGTGCAGGCGGGGCAAGTGGTTCGTTAGATGCCAGCAATATATTTAAGCCTGCTTTAGCAAGAGGAGAGCTCCAGTGCATTGGTGCCTCTACGCTGGATGAATACAGGATGTACATTGAAAAAGATGGTGCCCTGGATCGTCGTTTTCAAAAAGTAATGGTTGATCCTCCAAGTGTGGATGATACTATTATGATATTAAACAATATCAAATCAAAGTATGAGGAGTATCATAATGTAAATTATGACCAGGAAGCCATTGATGCTTGTGTTAAACTAAGCGACCGCTATGTAACCGACCGTCTGCTGCCCGATAAAGCCATTGATGTAATGGATGAAGTGGGGGCAAGGGTGCATTTAAAGAATATTAATGTTCCTCAAAACATAGTAGATCTGGAAGGAAAGATTGAAGATGTAAAGAATGAGAAAAATAAAGTGGTGAAGAGCCAGAAGTTTGAAGAAGCAGCATCATTGCGGGATACGGAAAAAAGATTGCAGGAAGATTTGGAGAAAGCTAAAAATGAATGGGAGGAAGAAAGCAAACACAAACGTTTCCCTATTGGCGAAGAAGATATAGCTGAAGTGGTAAGCATGATGACCGGCATACCGGTGAAAAGAATGGTGCAGGCAGAAACAGACAAGCTCCGCAAAATGGCCGATGATATGCGAGCTATGGTGGTAGGACAGGATGAAGCCATAGGCAAAGTGGTAAAAGCTATTCAGCGTAACAGGGTAGGGTTGAAGGATCCCAAAAAACCAATTGGCACTTTTATTTTTCTTGGGCCTACAGGTGTTGGTAAAACTGAGTTGGCAAGGGCATTGTCCCGGCAGATGTTCGACTCGGAGGAGTCGCTGATCCGTATTGACATGAGTGAGTACATGGAAAAATTTACCGTAAGCCGGTTAATTGGCGCCCCTCCCGGTTATGTGGGATATGAAGAAGGTGGCCAGCTTACGGAAAGGGTTCGTCGTAAACCTTACAGCGTTATTCTGCTGGATGAAATAGAAAAAGCCCATCCTGACATTTACAATATATTATTACAGGTGTTGGATGACGGGCAGTTGACAGATGGATTGGGACGAAAAATTGATTTCAAGAATACACTGATAATAATGACATCAAACATCGGTGTACGCCAGTTAAAAGATTTTGGTGCCGGTGTTGGCTTTGCCACAGCATCGAGAGTGGAGAATGAAGACGAGGCTAATAAGGCCGTTATAGAAAAGGCGTTGAAGAAAACCTTTTCACCTGAGTTTTTAAACCGTATTGATGATATAGTCATTTTCAACAGCCTTTCTAAAGAAAATATATTTAACATCATCGACATCCTTATGAAAGGGGTGATGAAGAGATTGGCTAATCTTGGGTTTAGTCTTGAGCTGACAGAAACCGCCAAAGCCTTTCTTGCCGACAAAGGATATGACGCACAATTTGGAGCCAGGCCACTGCACAGAGCCATTCAAAAATACCTGGAAGATCCATTAGCAGAAGAAATACTGAACCTGAATGTAAAAGCCGGGGATGTGCTGATTGCTGATGCAGATGCAGAAAACACTAAGTTGTCATTTACCTTTAAATCGAGAACAGAAGAACCATCGAAAGCATAAGTAATAAGAAATAAAAGTTGCAAAGGAGTACCAATCTACGGTACTCCTTTTTACTTTTGTGTATTGCATGGCAAAAAAAATAATCATAACCATTGATGGCTGGTCAAGTTGCGGTAAAAGCACCCTGGCAAAGCAACTGGCAAAAGAGTTGGGCTATGTATATGTAGATAGCGGAGCCATGTACCGTGCCATCACCCTTTACTTTCTTCGTAATAATATTGACTTCGCTGAAAAAAAAGAAGTAAAAGAAGCATTGAAGAGCATTGCCCTTGAATTTGTTTTCAACACAAAAAGTAACAGCAGCGAAATACACCTTAACGGGGAAAATGTAGAATACCTGATCCGGGATCTTATTATTGCCGAAAAAGTGAGTGACGTGGCAGCTATTAAAGAAGTAAGGGAATTTGCCGTGGCTCAGCAGCAACTAATGGGAACTAAAAAAGGAATTGTAATGGATGGCCGGGATATTGGCACCGTAGTTTTTCCCAGGGCCGAACTTAAAATATTTATGACTGCTGATAATGCAGTAAGGGTGCAGCGCCGCTTTAAGGAATTGTATGAGAAAAACCCTAATATAACAATTGAAGAAGTAAAGGATAACCTTGAAATGAGGGACTATATTGACTCTCACCGGGAAGTGAGTCCATTACGGAAGGCAAAAGATGCCATTGAGCTTGATAATACCAATCTATCTGAAAAAGAGCAGTTTGTCAAAGCCCTGGAGTGGGCTGAATCAAAACTTCTTTAATTTTTTTTATAAAAGGCTTGCATTTTATAAATTTGCTCTTTAATTTAGCTGTTCGATTGACTATAGTCAATCTTCCAAAATCTCCTCCTTCAAAAAGCCAACGAGCAATTATCCAGCATCATTATTAAAAACTGCTTAGTTTTAAAGATTGAATTATTTATAATTCAGGCTTTTGCAACTAACTCTATCCAATCTCTCTTGAAGGGTTACTAACATCCTCTATACTTCTGTAAAAACAACAGAAATCCCTCCTATCTAAATAGCCGTGTATATCCATGGACTGCCTGTAACACAGGATGAACTATCTCATCATATAACAAGCCGGGCAACCGGCCATTCGTAAACTTGTAAAGCTATTTAGTTAAACCAAAAAAACCTTGAAGCATGAAAAAGATTTTACTTAGTCTCGTATTGTTTGCTTTTGTAAAAGCAAATGTTTTGGCACAGTTACCAGATTTGCCCTCTGGAGGCGTCACCACTTATGGTGCCACTGTATTACCAACCGGTAGTTACATTATTGCCATGGATAACCTTAACCAAAGAACAGGCAATTCTGGTAGCACCTTTAATCTATTGGCTTATGGTGCAGTGGTTCACCTTCTTAATAACAATGTAAAAGTTAAATGGGTTATCAGACCCGGCAAAGCAAAAGACGGAATTGATTTTACTGTTGCCCGTACCCAGGTAACTGGTACTGCAAACGTAGGTTCAAACAATTTCATCAGTGGTGCTTTTGTTGTTCTTCAGCCTGATGCAGCTAATGTTGTTGCGCTGATTAACGCATATAACGGAGCCGCTTCTACTGATGATGTGAAGCTTTATGTAACCACAGCATTGCCAACCTTTCCTAACGCTAATGGTTCTGTAGATGTTCGGTACGATTATTTTATTAACGGTGTGGTATTTAAACCAAGAGCAGCTATTCTGGATGATGGTGGTAAAGCTGAGCTTCACGTAGATTATATGGATTGGACAGGGGTAACAACAACTAATTATACTGTTGAAACCACACCCAATTTTATTACCGGATGTTACACATTTGCATCTGAGCCTCATAACGAAGTTGCTCCTGACCCAGTAATTCAGGGCATCAGAACTTTTGTACAAAACGGAGGTAACTTTCTTGCTGAGTGTGCAGCGGTGAGGATATATGAAGGTAGTGTATTTGGACGCTTTCATACCGTCAATGGATTTACTGATGAAAATGGTAGCCCAGGTACTATTGTAAATTCAAACGTTGACTTAGCCTATTACCAGGTAAACGGCACTTTTGATATGTCTGTAGGCGGAAGTTTGAGAAGTTGGGAAGTTCCAACCAATGCTAATGGCGCAAATCCCGTTGCCAGTCATCACTTACATGCAAGCGGTGTTGATGGTGGTAAAAACTGGACTAATGCTAGTACTGCAAAATTACTGGCTTCAAACCTTTTAGGTGGAAACGTATATTATCTTGGTGGTCACCAGTATAAAACAAACAGCGAAGTCGGTAGAAACGGTATCAGAATGTATATGAATGCATTTCTTGTTCCCACCAACCCACAAGGTTCATTACAGTCTTCTGCTGTAACGCTGTGTGCAAGATTCCCATCACCAGTTACGGTTAATTGCGGTTCAAGTGCAGGCCCTACTAATGCTTATCCTCTTGTATTCAGATTGTATGAAGATTTGGCTCCGGCAGGTTATAATGTAGGCGACCCTCAAATAGGTAATACTGTTACTATGACTGCCCCTAACACATTCCAGGGTGGTATATCAGTAATTACCGGTCCGTCTCTGCAAAATTCTTCTAAGAATTTTGTAGTGTCTATCACACCTCCGGTTGGTTGTTTGCAACCAAGATACCTGCAATCATTGTGCAGCACACTGCCAATTGAGTTAAAGAGCTTTACCGCAGCAAGGGTTTCACAATCATCTACTGTTGGTCTTAAATGGACAACATCAACAGAAGTAAACAATTCAGGATTTGAAGTTCAGCGCAACATGGGTAATGACAACTGGCAGACATTAGGTTTTGTAAATAGCCTGGCACCAGGTGGAAACAGCACCTCTGATATTGCTTATACTTATACTGACAATAGCAATACAGCGAAATCAATAAGCCAGTATCGACTGCGTCAGGTTGATTTTGATGCGAGATTCAAATACACAGAAATACGTTCTGTTCGTGGATTGGATCAAAAAGGTGGTATTATCATTTATCCAAACCCAACCAGCGATGGTAAAGTAAATGTTGTATTTGAAGAAAAGAATACTGTTCGTGACCTTACTGTAGTTGACATGAGTGGCCGTACAGTTAAACAAATGAAAAACATCACGGCTAACAGTGTTCAGATTGATAACCTGACACCGGGTATGTACACCATACGTATATTAATACCGGCTACAGGCGAACAAACAGTAGAGAAGATAGTTGTGAACAAACGATAAATGCTCAGGGTTTTTTGATAAACCTACGGGGATGGCCTTTTGGCCGTCCCCTTTTTTATGTGGGTAATACCAGACAGTAAAAATACTCCGACCCTTAAAATATGAAGCTACCCCAATATTTAGATTGCTTCGGTCTTTTCAACCTGCTGCTTTTTTCGCTGTTGTTAACAGACCTCGCAAGGACGAAACTCCGAAGGTCAAACGACAAAACTAAAACACCGGAGTTCCGTCCTTGCGAGGGTTGCCATATTGAATTCTCATCCATGATGAACTTCTGAAGCAACCCGAAGCAAACTATATAAAGTAAGGTATTAAACGGCACCTTTTAATGTCTAATTGGTATAACATCAGCCATTTTCATCACTGCATTGCAATGGTTTCGGTAAATGGGCAAGGAATAGGTTTTTCTTAAAAGTAAGCGGCTCTCTCCCGATAAAAGAAAAAGGCCACAAAGTATTTTCTTTGCAGCCCTTAACTTTTTTTTTATAGTGCCTGTTATTTCGCTATTGCCTTTTCTTTATATCAAGTAGCTCCATTTCAAATATGAGCAAAGCACCTCCGGGTATTTGCCCCTGTCCCATTACTCCGTAACCAAGATTATAGGGGATCCAGAATTTATATTTTGAACCAATAGCCATCAATTGCAGGCCTTCTGTCCATCCCGGTATTACCTGGCTCAATGCCATGCTTAATGGTTGGTTGCGGTTAAATGAAGCATCGAATTCGGTGCCATTCAGCAACGTTCCCCTGTAATGGCAAACAAATGTATCTATCGCAGTTGGTTTTGCACCTTGTCCTTCTGTTATCACTTCATACTGTAAACCAGAAGCCGTAGTTTTTACACCGGATTTCAGTTTGTTTTGCGCCAAAAATTTCTTTCCCTCTTCAATGGCTGGCTTTACTTTTTCCTGTTGCAGCTTTACCATATAATTATTCAGCAATGCATTGGCGGTAACATCGTCAAGAAGGGTTTGTTTTTTACCCAAGATATCATTGATAGCCCTCATAAAAGCGGTGGTGTTGATTTTAATCTCACCCAAGCCCTGTTGAACAAGGTTAAAGGCTGCCACTTCACCCAATACATAGCTTACAGAATCATTGGTTGTTTTTAAAATATTTACCGGGGTTACAGGTTTCACCACCGGTTTGGTAACCGGCTTAGTCACGGGTTTGTTTGGTTGTGCATTTAAAGCACCTGCTCCGGCGAGCAGCAATACGGATAAGATTGTTTTTTGCATATATTATTTAAATTAAGTTGTCAAAAATACAGGTTGAAACCGTAATTCGGCTACCTGTAATCATTTAATTTGGTAGTGGTTCATTTTGAAATTGTAATGAAGTTTCAACCTTTTAGGGTCTTGTCTTGCCGGGCTTGACCCGGCATCTTTCCCTTGATGTTTTCATTATAGAGAAAGTCACCGGGCATGCACCGTACTTGATACCGGGTCAAGTCCGGTGTGACAAAAGTCCAGAGATTGACTTTTCAAACTGACCCACTACGTTTAATTTCGCTTAGATAAAATCAACATACTATGGAGTTATATTCACAGCCGTTGCAAATAAGGTGGTCTGATTTGGATCCAAATTTTCATCTGCGCCATTCTGTTTATTATGATTGGGCAGCTATGTGCCGCATGGATTATCTTATTCAACATGGATTGACCCCGGCTGTTATGCAAAAGTTGCATTTTGGCCCCATTATATTCCGGGAAGAAGCTGTCTTTAGAAAAGAAATTAAGTATGGAGATACCATGAGCATTAATCTTAAATTAATAAAAGGCCGCAGGGATTACTCCCGGTGGACGATTGCCCATGAAATTAAAAAAAGTGATGATACTCTTTGTGCCGTGGTAACGATTGACGGTGCCTGGCTGAATGTGGTAGAACGAAAACTTTTTACCCCTAATGCGGAAGTAACAGCCGTTTTCAGCCAGATGCCGATAGGTGAAGACTTTCAATGGCTTGATTAAAAACTAACAGCCTCGGGCTGTTGGTCAAAAAGAATAACCTTTGCAGGAAACCTGGCAGCATAACCATGCACAAGGTTGCGGATAAAACTATTTTCTTTATACGTTGTCAGATAATCTTTCAGCAAATCCGGATTTGTTATTTGTGCATCCGCCGGAATATATCCCATGCCATAAAAAACACCTTCCCAAACGAGTATGCAGGATTTATCTTCCCCATTTAATCCATTATCAACAATGGCAAAAGATGGCCGGGTGCGGAGTGAGTAAGCCGCTTCTTCTACTCTTCTATTATATAGTGCGGGAAGTTCTTTTTGTTCACAAGCACTATTGCAGTATCCTTCATTGATGTCATCGCATTTTCCCTTATCTTTTTGCAGGAAGCAAAGTTTTGGGCAAAGGTGGAAGTCTTTTATAAGTTTACGGATAATGGCATGGCCATCCACTAAGTAATGAAATGTATAAACCGGATTCAGTCGTTTCCTGTTTTTATCAATACACAGTCGCTGGTAGCCATTTTGATCTTCGTACATAAAAATGCCATACACATCTTCCCATTTTTTCTGCGAAGAATTGAAAACAGGCCATCGCTTTTTTATTTCTGTTGATTCCAGTATGCAGGACATCAGCTCTGTGCCGCAGGACTGGTAAGTGATGGCATACACATGCTGCATAAAGTTTTGTTTCTGCCTGCTTTCAGCGTTATTACTGAAATGACTGTTTACCCGATAGCGGATATTATTGGCCTTGCCTACATAAACAATTTTTCCTTTTTCATTATGAAAATAATATACCCCGGGTGTGTAAGGCAATTGGGTAAAATGTTCCTTTGGAACGTTGGGCGGAAGTATGGCTTCTTTTGAATTTCGTTGCAGGCTTTTTTGAATGTGCTGTTCTTTATCATTTTGCAAAAGCAATTCAAAAACGTTTACCGTGGCATCGGCATCACCACCTGCCCGGTGGCGGTCATTTATTTTTATTCCCAATGAATGACAAAGCTTACCAAGACTGTACGAAGGAAACCCGGGAAATATTTTGCGGCTTAGTCTTACCGTGCAGAGTTTTTTGCTGTTCAAATCAAACCCGCATTGTTTTAACTGTGCATTTACAAAAGAATAATCAAAGTTTACATTGTGTGCAATAAAAATTTTATCGTGGAGTATTGTATAGATTTTTTCCGCCACGTCGGAAAAGGCAGGTGCATTGCTCACCATCTTATCAGTAATGCCTGTCATGGCCTGTATGTAGTAGGGAATTGGCTGCCCGGGGTTTATCAGGGTTTCAAATTTTTCGATTACGGCCGTGCCATCATGCACCCGAATCGAAATTTCAGTAATGCCGTTAGCAGCAGCGTAACTTCCGGTAGTTTCTATGTCAACGATGGCATACATGAAATAAATTAGAAGGTTGAAGTGTGAAGTACGAATTTCGTACAAGTTTTTGAGTGTACTATGGATAGCGATAAGTTTATTATGTTCTCAAACAGGTTGGTGAAAGTATATCGCCACCTGGGCAAGCAGGCCAAACGCCTCCGCATAAGCTGCTTCCGGGTTTACGATCATGATTTACCTGAGTTCCCGTTTTGCATTGAAGTTTATGGTGAAAAACTATATGTGGCCGAATACAAACGCCAACATGGAATGACGGATGAACAGCATGACGGTTGGATGGGAAAAAGTATGGAAATAGTTTCGGAAGTACTAAGCGTTTCCAAAGAGAACATTTTTCTCAAACTCCGGCAACGAAAGCCCGGCCGGCTTGGGCAATACCAGAAGTATGATGAAGTGCAGCATGAATTTGAAGTGGAAGAAAACAGGTTGAAATTTATAGTAAACCTGAGTGATTACTTAGATACCGGGTTATTTCTTGATCACCGCATTACCCGGCAAATGGTAAAAGAGCAAAGTGCCGGAAAAAAAGTACTGAACCTGTTTGCTTACACCGGCTCTTTTTCAGTGTATGCAGCAGCAGGTGGTGCGGTGGAGGTAGTAACAGTTGATTTGTCAAAAACATATTTAAGCTGGGCCGAAAAAAATTTACTGCTAAATGATTTCTCCGGCAGCACAAAGTACATAACTGTTCATGCTGATGTAAAACAATACCTGAAAACAATACCTGCCGGGTACTATGATATTATTGTAATGGATCCGCCAACGTTCAGCAACAGCAAGCGGATGAAAGATATACTGGATATTCAACGGGATCATCCGGAACTGATTAATGATTGTCTGAAAGGGTTAAAGCCGGGAGGCAGTCTTTACTTTAGCACTAACTTTAAAGAATTTATTCTTGATAAAGAAAGTATTCGATCTTCTTCCATAAAAGATATTACAAAGGCAACAACTCCTTTTGATTTTGAAGGGAAGCTGTGGAGGCGGTGTTACTGCATTTCAAAATAAAAGCCGGTTACATACTTTGTAACCGGCTCACTGATTCGTAATAAAATCTACAAAGTTTTCAGCACATCATTCATACTCCTTACGGCATCTGCACTTTTATTAAATGCTGCTTGTTCGGCTTCATTTAATTTAAAATCAAGAATTTTTTCCCAACCATTTTTACCGATGGTAACAGGAACGCCGAGACAAATATCTTTTTGTCCATACTCACCATCCAATGCTACGCAGCAGGTAAAGAGTTTCTTTTCATCTCTTACAATTGCTTCTACCAATGCAGCACCGGCGGCACCGGGTGCATACCAGGCCGATGTACCTATTAAGGCGGTAAGAGTAGCTCCTCCCACCATTGTGTCTTTTACAATTTTTTCTTGTTGCGCTGCATTTAAGAAATCAGTAACCGGTGCACTATTCCATGTAGCAAGGCGAATTAATGGTATCATCGTAGTGTCACCATGTCCGCCAACAACTACGGCATTCAAATCGGCAGGGCTGCAACCTAGATGCTGGCTTAACTGATATTTAAAACGGCTGCTATCCAACGTGCCGCCCATTCCAATAATTTTATTTTTTGGCAAACCGGTTGATTGCATGGCCAGGTATGTCATTGTATCCATTGGATTGCTGATAACAATGATGATGGCATCGGGGGAATGTTTCAGGATGTTTTCACAAACACCTTTCACAATTCCTGCATTTACACCAATCAGTTCTTCTCTTGTCATACCCGGTTTGCGGGGCAGACCCGATGTTATTACTACCACATCGCTGTTGGCTGTTTTAGAATAGTCATTAGTACTGCCGGTAATTTTTGTATCAAAACCAAGAAGCGTAGCGGTTTGCATCATATCCTGCGCCTTGCCTTCAGCAATGCCTTCTTTAATATCGAGCAATACCAATTCGTTGCAAAGTTCTTTGCGGGCAATATTATCGGCACAGGTAGCACCTACGGCACCAGCACCTACAACAGTTACTTTCATCAGAATTTTTTTATTGAATGAGGAAATAGCTGCCTGCCGGGAAGCAGGCTTACGGGACAAAGATAATGGTTTCAGTAATCGGGAATCTGATCCGGGTTGGGTACTATTTGTCAAACACTTTAAGTATTTTATCCATCGGCAATCCGCCTTCAAATACCGAAATCAATTCTTTTTTCTTGTCGTAAAAAGCAAGAAAGGGCAGGTTGTGTATCATAAAATAGGTCACAAGAAAAAACTGAATATCCTGCGCCACTACAATGTTTTTATACTCAGCCAGTTTATACTTTTCTCTAAATGCCAGCATTGAATCAAAGGGCATGGAAGTGGCCATTACAATCTGAATGTCTTTGAACTTATCAATATTTTTTACGAGTTCAGTTGTCTCATGCTGGCAATGCTCACACTGCGGATTGAAAAGCATCAGCATAATGGGTTTTTTCTTATCAAGGTCAGCTTTGGTAAAATAGGTAGCACTGTCTGGCAGCAAAAGTTTAACGGGTGGAAAAGAAGGGAATCTTTTATAAGGTGGTTGAATAGAATCGTTTTGCGAAAAGAGAGCGGTAGCAAATAATAAGCTGAGCAGTAATGGGGTTAATCTCTTCATTTGCCAAAGATAAATTGCGAAAATGAAATAAAGCTTTACAGGTTGGTGGTTATGCCACCTTTGTTTGGTGCTGGTTGTGTTTATATGCGTTATACCAATTAGACTTTGAAAATACATTTTTGCACACGGATGACACGGGTTGGATAGATGAACACACCTGCCCGTCCGTTCAGGCGGGGATTGTTTTGATAAATCAAAATCCCGGATTTCTGCGTAGCAGAAAAAATCTGTGTTCATCCGTTTAGTCCGTGTCATCCGTGTGCAAATACATGGTATATAAGTACATTTTTAATGGATTCCTTTTAATGTCTAATTGGTATTAGAGCTTCCTTTTGCCAGCAACTGTGCCTCCCTTATCTTTGCCGCCACAATTTTAAATTAAAATGGCAAATACATCAGACATCAGCCGGGGTTTAATCATCAATTTAGATGGAAGCCTTTATACGGTAGTGGAATTTGGCGAAAATAAAACTGCCCGTGCCGCTGCAAAAGTGTGGGCAAAATTGAAAGGGGTTGACAACAACCGGTCTATAGAAAAAACATGGAATTCTGGTGATAATATATTTCCTGTGAGGGTGGAAAGACGTTATTATCAATTTCTCTATAAAGATGACACGGGGTATAACTTTATGGACACAGAAACATTTGAACAAATCCAGCTACAGGAAACTACCATTGATGCCCCGCAATACCTGAAAGAAGGCCAGGAAGTAGGTGTTTTAGTTAATACCGATAACGACCAGATATTGGGTGCAGAACTGCCAGATAAAATTGTTTTGCAGGTTACCTATACAGAACCGGGCATGCGGGGTGATACGGCCACCAGAACCCTGAAGCCAGCAACATTAGAAACCGGTGCTACACTCGGCGTTCCACTTTTTGTAAATGAAGGAGAGCTTATTCGCATTAATACCAAGACCGGCGAATACCTGGAACGGGTAAAAGCCTAAAACCAATTCATTAAGAATGACCTTAAATCAACCGATTTCAGGTCATTTTTGTTTGATTTTGCCCCTTTTTACAGCAAAAACAGTAAAAAATCATTGAATTTCTGAAATTGATTTCCTTACCTTAGCCTCCCATTCCGGCACTTCGGAACTACTCTCTAAAACCAAAACGATCTACTAAATTGAAAAACATGGATTTTAAGCAAATTCAGGAGTTGGTTAAAATGATCAACAAATCGAATATTGGTGAGCTAACTATTGAGCAGAAAGATTTTAAAGTTACTATTAAGCAGAAAGAAGAACATGTGGCACAAATAGTTTCTTCGATGCCTTACCAGCAAGCCCCTTCTTATGCACCACCTCCCCAACAGGTTGTTTCCAGCCAAACTGCAGCAACTCTTCCCCCGGCGGAAGAAAAACCAAAAGCTGCCGAAGCCCCCGCTGCCAATACGATAACAATAAAAAGCCCGATGATCGGTACGTTCTACCGCAAAACATCTCCCGATAAACCCAACCTGGCTGATATAGGCACTGACGTAACTCCGGGTAAAGTGGTTTGCATTATTGAAGCCATGAAGCTTTTTAATGAGATTGAAAGCGAAGTAAAAGGCAAAATTGTAAAAGTGCTGGTAGAAGATGCTTCACCGGTAGAATATGATCAGCCTTTGTTCCTTGTTGAGCCAGCATAAGAATTATCTGACCAGCTCATGTGTATGGGTTCTCATTAGCAAATCAGCACATCAGCAAATTATCATATTAACCTTTATGTTTAAAAAAATACTGATTGCCAACCGTGGAGAAATAGCCCTCAGGGTTATCCGGACTGCAAGAGAAATGGGGATTAAAACAGTTGCTGTTTATTCTACTGCCGACAGGGATAGCCTGCATGTAAAATTTGCTGATGAAGCTGTTTGTATCGGAAAGCCAGCAAGCAGCGAATCGTATCTGAATGTGGCACATATTATGGCCGCCGCTGAAATTACCAATGCCGATGCTATTCACCCGGGCTATGGATTTCTGGCAGAGAATGCAAAATTTGCACAGATATGCAATGACCACGGAATAAAATTTATTGGCCCCACACCGGATATGATTAATTCCATGGGCGATAAGATTACGGCCAAAGAAACCATGATAAAAGCAGGTGTGCCTGTTGTGCCGGGTGGAGAAGGATTATTACAAAGTGTGGATGAAGCGAAAGGGTTAGGAAAGAACATGGGCTATCCTGTAATCTTAAAAGCAACAGCCGGTGGCGGTGGTAAGGGTATGCGGATTGTGTGGGAGGAAAGTGAAATGGAGAAAGCATACGACACCGCTAAAGCAGAAGCTGCCGCATCGTTTAAAAACGATGGCATCTACATGGAAAAGTTTGTAGAAGAACCACGACATATTGAAATACAGGTAGCAGGCGACCAGTACGGCACTGTTTGCCATCTTAGTGAAAGAGATTGTTCTATTCAGCGCCGTCACCAGAAATTAGTGGAAGAATCGCCGTCACCATTTATGACGGATGAACTTCGTTTTAGAATGGGCGAAGCTGCGAAAATCGCTGCCAGTGCCATCAAATATGAAAGTGTAGTCACCGTTGAATTTTTGGTAGATAAACACCGCACTTTTTATTTCATGGAAATGATCACCCGGATACAGGTGGAGCATTGTGTAACCGAAGAAGTCATCAATTTTGATTTGATAAAAGAACAAATTAAAATTGCAATGGGTGAAAAAATAAGCGGAGATGATTACATTCCCCGTAATCATGCCATTGAGTGCCGCATCAATGCCGAAGATCCTTATAATGATTTTCGTCCTTCACCGGGTCGCATCACATCACTCAATCAGCCGGGTGGGCATGGGGTAAGGGTGGACAGCCATGTTTATGCCGGCTATGTTATTCCTCCTTATTATGATTCGATGATTGCAAAGCTCATTACCATTGCACAAACCCGCCAGGAAGCAATTGCCACTATGTACCGTGCATTGAGTGAGTATGTAATTGAAGGGGTAAAGACAACTATTCCATTTCATCTCCAGCTTATGCAGGACGAACGTTTCCGCAGTGGTGATTTTAATACAAAGTTTTTGGAAGGATTTACCTTGAAATAAAATTTGCTTCAGATAGAAATAAAAAATCCCCTCGTTTTAAACAAGGGAATTTTTTTATTGAATCATTTTACAATGATCAAAGTTTTACTTCCCACTCATGATACAGTGGATTGGCAGAAGCATTGGCAAGTTTGGTTCGCATGTCTGCAGTAAGGTTCTGATCCCGCAGGTCTTTGGCCCGTTGATGTTTTATCACTCCTTCATCAATACGGATAATGGCCCCACTTGTTTTATCAATCAATTTTTCATACAAAGGCATTGCCGGAAAATTTTTTCCTTCCCGGTCCCATACATAAGGAATTTTGTCTTTTCGCAATGGCATAAAAGCAACCATGCCTTTATCAGGCATTTTTTCCAATCCGCTTTTTGATGCAGTACCATTATGGCTGCCATGATGCCCTACTTTATAGAAAACAGTATTCTTTAATAAAGTATCTGCATCCATACCACCATTCTTCACCAAATCATTTTTCACTTTCGTATCATGCCAGGACATCCAGTTGCCGGATTGTGCATCTGCCGGGAACAATAAGACTTTTGGGCTATTTTCAAAACCAATTGCAAATGCCAGGCTGGTATTATTTACAAAATCGGTAAGGGCAATCGCCAACTCATCTGATGAGTCAAGCCAATCTTCCTCTATTTGCCGCCAGCTAAGGGTTCTGCTGTCATATTCTTTTTCAAGTTCTGTTTTTTCTTTTCCGGTTACTTCATATTTTTTACTAAAAGGGGAACCTGCATTTCCATTAGCCATATCAGTAATGGCTTTCAGTTGCATACCACGGCCCGTCATGGCAAGCTGTCGGGTGAGGGAATACATCTCGTCATGATCTTCATCATTTTTAATACCTGTCAATTCTTCATCATAAGGGGGTCCAAGTATAAAAAATTTTAACCCTTCTGCACCCGGCAGTTCGTTGCTGCCGTGTATTACCTGTCCGGGTTTTTTATACATTTTAGTTTTCAGTTTCAGTTTCGATTTATTTCTCACATATCCCATAGCATCATTTACTGTTAATCCTTTTACAGCTTTCGTTAATGCACTGCCACTTTCAAACCGCAGCATCTCAAGTGTATCTGCTACGTTTTTCTTACGCAGTTCAAGTGTACGTTTAAAACCGGTGACTTCTGTGTTGGAACGGGAGAGGCGTTGTAACCGCTGTTGTTGCGTGGTAAGTGCTGCTGCCAGTGCTTTTATCTTCTTCCCTTTTTCCTGAAACAATTTTTTGGCAAGACGGTCTTTGTTGTTCTCAGCCCAGCTCATCCATACTTTTTTAAATTCAATCGTATCAAAAATGGTTCTTGCTTCATTAAAACCACTGGCATGGTCTTCATGCTCATGGGTAAGTACTACAAGGTCAAGGCTATTATTGATGATTGTATTTTTTATATCAGCCACACAGGCCGATATGGCAGCTTTTGAGGTATTAAAACCACCGCAATCAATCAGCATATTGAAAGTGGTTACACCGTTTTTTTGTAACGATAGCAGAAAACAATCACCGACTGAGCCGGTATTGTACATTCTTATTTTAATAGTATCTACATTGCTCATGCTTCAGGGGTTTTATGTTTGTGTATATGTGCAAAAGGCTCTACCATGCTTCTTAGCCCGGTAAGGCCGGTCAGTTCGGCATAGTCGCCAAAAGTGGATCGGTATTGAATGATAGCCCTGTTCCGGTTCAATTCGTATTTTTTATTACGGGCAGAAAGGTTGCTGACATCAATAATGGGTTTGGAAATAACATGCTTCAGCGATAGTGTATTTAAATCAAAAATGAGTGTGCAGCCTCCACGGAATATGAAACAGCCATCTTCGTTTTCCTTTTTTCCATCTAATGCAAAAACAGAAGTACTGTATTCATCCGTTTCCTCATCATGCTCCACCTTTACTCCGCAACGCTGACCCAATATAATAATAGCCTGGTTTTGTACTGTACCATTGGGACTTACCCTGTTGTTAAGACGGATATCATGTATTTCAATGGATGGGCCGCCTTTGGATGATTTGCGGATTTTAAAATCTTTGTATTTATCAGAAAAAATAAGCCCTGTCAGTTTTTCGAACAGAAAATTATTTTCTTTTTTATTAATGGCTTCCTGAAAAATATATTCATGCAGGCCGGTTATTTTATGTCCGTCTATTTCTGCTTCTTTAAAGCTGATGAATTTTTTAGTGCCTTCAAATATTTCCCGGCGGTTGGTTTTATACGCCATCGCATTTTTAAAACTGCGGAGAAATTTATTGAGTGTGCCTGCAAATTTTTTAAAATCGTCCGGCTGTTCTTCTGCGGAGTAGGCTAAAGTTTCAACCGACAAGTTGGTAATACCTTCAGGGTAAATGCCTCTTTTGCGGAATGCATCAATAAATGCAATGCGGTAATTGCGGTTATCATCTGCCAGCAGTTCCGCATCGGCGGTAATGATGGCCCGCAGATAATCGCCATAGGTAATATCAACCGGCGG